>JANLHC010000113.1 GCA_024654465.1 Candidatus Scalindua sp. | reverse complement strand
TTCCCTTTCGGATAATCCATCGCTTAAAGGTGTTCCCAAGAATTGGAGATTGAATATTCAAGATATATTGGTTTATAAGGGAGCTGGATTTGTAGTGCCGGTTGCAGGAACTATCAAACTCATGCCGGGAACCTGCTCCGACCCTGCTTACAGACGTGTGGATGTGGATGTGGAAACCGGTAGAGTAAAGGGACTTTTCTAGATTGGATAGCTTATATATGCATTGATAAGTGATGTTAGCAAGCAGTTAAAAGCAAGGGGCTACGTTTTGTCGTCGACAAAATGTAGCCTTTCTTGCAAAATGGGTTATAATGGCGGTAATAACAACGGATATATTTTTGGTAATTGTTTTGATGAATTGTATTTACCATGACTGTACCCTTGTTTTTGCATATCTATGTGACAGGGAAAAATGACAGGTTCGCCTGTTTTTAGTGTGCGTGCATGCGACATAATAAAAAACTGGAAATTATTTTAGTAGGAAGGGTTTATTTACATCATGGAAATATATAGGAATAGATTTACGGGAAATATTTTGAAGCTTTCAGTAATTGGTTTAATCTTTATCCTGTCTTGTGGGAAGGTAGAGGAGTCGGTAGTTGTAGATGGGACTGTTCAATGGTACACTAAGCTTGGGTTTAAAGAAGATATGAAGAAGATAAAGAGCGATACAACTCTTCTGACACGTAGAATGGGTGAAGGTGATTGGGCAGACGCGGTGGAGTTGTGCGAGTCATTAGAAAAGTCGTTTGCCTCACTAAATCTTTCCAGTGATGAAATACCGGAAGAGTATTTTGAACTTCAACAGATGTTTAATGAAAGCCTGGCAAAGATTAAGAAAACGTGTCAGACGGAAGATTTCGGCACCTCTGATGATCGATTAAGAGCATTGAAACAGTCCTGTAGTTACTGTCACCGAATTCTCCGTAAAGAACTTGACAGAATGAATATGGAATCCGATTTTGATGTAGCAGTGGACAAAATATATAAAGACAAGCCACCGGTAACGGTTAAGTTAAATGGAGGAGGATCATGAAGGTACTGGTAACCGGTGGTGCAGGTTTTATTGCATCTAATCTTGTAGATAATTTAATTTCTCAAGGACATGATGTGGTAATAATTGATAATCTGACTACTGGCAATAAAAGAAATATTAATTCAAAAGCGACTTTCTATGAAGAGGATATAGGTAATACAGAGGGTCTGGAGAAAATATTTGCAGAAGAAAAGCCTGATATTGTCAACCATCATGCTGCACAAGTTGACTTGAGAAGATCTGTCAGGGATCCATTATATGACGCACAGGTGAATATAATGGGATCCTTAAACCTGATAAACGTATCAAGTCAGTATAATGTAAAGAGATTTATATATGCTTCTACCGGTGGCGCTGTGTATGGAGAACCTCGGTATCTGCCGGTAGATGAAAAGCACATAATAGACCCTCAATCGCAATATGGTGTGAGCAAACATACTGTTGAACATTATTTGTTTGTTTTCAGGCAAACTCATAACCTGCCTTATACAGTTTTGAGATATCCGAACGTTTACGGTCCTAGGCAAGACCCTCATGGCGAAGCCGGTGTTGTTGCTATATTTATAGAACAGATGCTTGATGGTAAACAATCGACAGTTTTTGGTGATGGGACAAAGACAAGGGACTATGTCTATGTTGGTGACTTAGTAAATGCGAATATGAGGGCGATGTTTAATGAGGCAGACTTGAGTGGTGAAATATATAACCTTGGTTGGGGTAAGGAAATAAAAGATATACAAGTCTTCGAAGTCGTCAGGGACGCCTTGGGTCTTAGCGTGGAACCACTATTTGACGAGAAGCGTCCTGGAGAAATTGACCGAATCTGCTTAAATAATACTAAAGCAGCAAAAGGGCTGGGCTGGAGTCCTGAAGTGGAATTTCAGGAAGGAATAAAACTGACAACTGAGTTCTATAAGGAAAGAAGAACGCAGCTGTCCTGAAGTGATAATTTCAGCGTCGAAATGTAAGCCGTTACCTCTTTGTCCACTGGAAGCCTGCTCTTGCGCCCTTTCGGCCGTATTTTTTCCGCTCTTTCATCCTGCTGTCTCGAGTCAAGAGGCTGGCGCCCCTTAAACTTTCTGTAAGCATTTCATCTGCTTTAAGAAGTGCCTTGGAGATACCCAGCGAAATGGCTCCGGCCTGACCGGTTGCGCCTCCGCCACGGACATTTATGTAAACGTCATATTGCCCTTCGGTATTTGTGGTCTTTAGTGGTAGTTGAGCTTCGTTCTTATCACGATCTCTGCCAAAGTATTCATTCAGTTCTCTGCGATTTACGATAAACTTTCCGGTACCTTTTCTTATTCTGGCTCTTGCGACAGATGTCTTTCGTCTGCCTGTGCCCCATATGAATTGTGTTTCGTCAGTCATTTTGTTCCCTTATTATAATAATTAAATTTCCAGAGTTTTGGGCTGTTGGGCTTCGTGAGAATGATCCGATCCAGCATAAACTTTTAATTTTTTTAACATAGCACTTCCGAGTTTTGTTTTTGGCAACATCCTTTTTACTGCTAAATTTACTATTCTGTCCGGATGCTTTTCCATCCACTTTTTTATAGGATGTTCCTTGAACCCCCCAGGATAGCCTGAATGAGTATAGTAAACCTTCTCATTCATCTTATTGCCTGTTAATTTTATTTTTTCCGCGTTAGTAACAATAACAAAATCACCTGTATCAACGTGCGGAGTGTATATGGGTTTGGTTTTTCCCTGGAGTATCATCGCGATACGGCTTGCCATTCTTCCCAGGACTTTGTCTGTGGCATCAATTACATACCAGTCTCTTTGTATGTCTTCTTTCTTAGCTATATAAGTCTTAATCATGGTTTCGTGTAGATCTCAATTAAAAGTAATTTGAAAGTGTTAATACTATTTCTTCTTCTGAAGAATTTAAACATTATCATATATCACATGGGCAGGTGCGTGTCAATGTTTTTATTTGATTTAATCAAGAAAGTCATTAAAATGGTACTTTCAAAAGAAGGGAGCGCGTTTTGCAAAAAAATGATATCTTTTTCCCGTCTCTAAGGCATCAGATATGGCGATGGTTTTATTACTTCTTCCATAAAGAAGAGGTTACACTATCAGCAGAGAAAAGAAAAGGAGAATGTAAAAGATGTGGCGGTTGTTGTCAGGCTTCGATACGATGCCGTAGCCTTTCATTTGATGAAAGTGGTTATGCAATGTGTAAAGAGCACGATTGCAGACCTCATATGTGTAAGCTGTACCCATTCAGTAAGAGAGATTATTTTTCACATCTGAAGGATAGATG
>JANLHC010000111.1 GCA_024654465.1 Candidatus Scalindua sp. | reverse complement strand
AATTCAAAGTTGCCACAAAGTCACTAAGACACTAAGTTTTTCTTTGTGGCTTGGTGCCTTAGTGGCGAAAAGTCGCTGCCGGAGGCAGCTTACTTTAATCTACGCTTAACAGCAAAAATCCGCGTCCTGTTTAATTAACCATGGCAGACTACAGCAAAGGAAGAAGTGAAGAGGAACTTGAACCGTTCTTTCCAAATGAGATACTCAGGCACACTCTTTTAACGTTTTTCTTTATAAGTGCTATCATGCTGGGGGTATTATTCTTTCCGGAATCATTCCAGAAATCAACGGATGAATTTGCTTCGTTTCAAACCAGACCCGCGTGGTTCCTGCTCCCATTCTTTCACTTGTCGACGTTAATTAATAGTAAAATCTGGTCTGTTGTCATTCTCACAATATATGCAATAATGTTTATTACCGTACCGTTTCTGGACAGAAACTCTGAGAGGAGCTTGTGGAAGAAACCGGTATTTCTCTCCATAGTTTTAATTAATATAATAATGATTATTGCATTGGGTTGGTTGTATTGACTGGAAATACACGTGGTGTGGTCATTGCCGATTGTTTGACGTTTCCAGATAGGTGTTCAATATTGTGTCTCTTACTTTAAGAAAATGAGTTATAAACATTCTTGTTCAATGTTCTTTTCATGCATATTTAGTATAGCCGCTATAATTGTCATTACGACAATATCATCAGGTTGTGGTTTGTTTCAAAAGATGTTGACATCCATGAATATGCATCCTGAACTTGTTGAGAGAGGTGAAGAGTTTCCCGGTTCACACAAATGTGGGGATTGCCATATCGACATTTACAGGGAGTGGGCAGGGTCAACACACTCAAAGAGTTATATTAGCGAAAAGTTCAGGGTTGCCACCAACAATTACGAATTTGAATTTTGTATCAGATGTCACGTACCGGAAACGGTATTTCTGTCCTTAGAAAATGAAACTGTTGATAATACAGAGATTTCATTAACACAGCCTGAGAATAGTGAAATAGCGCCAAGGGATTATAATCTGAAAGACGGTGTCGACTGCCAGGGCTGCCATCTTACTGCGGATTGCGAATTTTCAGGTCCGCATGCTGGAATCTCTCCACACCCTTTAAAGCAGAACGAAGAGTTCTATAGAAGGAGTGAACTTTGCGGTACATGCCATGTTGATACATTTGAAGAGTATTTAACATATGTCGACAATGGCAATGATGAAACATGTCAGGATTGTCATATGCCCGCCGTCAAGCGTAAGTTGATACAGGATGAACCGTGGCAGAAATTACACGTAAAGAAGGAGGGAAAGGCACACACTTTCTCCAGTTTAAGCGCCATAGAGAAAAATAAAGATTTCATAGAATTGAAATTTACTGAAATAAACACCGACAATAATCAAATCGCCGGAAATGTTGAAATCACTAATACTAAGGTTAATCACTCTATTCCGACCGGGAAATATGGATATAGAGAAGTTCTTTTATGGATCAACCTTAAGGATAACCTGGGAAGAATAATTAAATCTAAACAAGAGAGTATGTTTGTAGAACTGAATAACCAAATAAAACCGCGAGAAAAGAAGATATACAACTTCGTGTTCGATCTGGATAATAAAAGTGGTGACCATAATGAATTGGAGGCTATTCTTCTCAGAACAAACTTTAATAGAACAGATAAAACATTATTTGCTAAGATAGAGTTGTATCTGGACTCATCACCGATTGGAAGTAAAAATGCCAGAGCGAAACCGTCGACACCATAAGATAATACGCAAGAGTTCAAAAGTAGTAGAAGACTTTAGGCTTCCAAAGAAAGCGGATTTGTGGTTTTAAGGTGAACATTGTCTATCAGAAGAAATAATTTTTTGTTTTTGTATCTTTGTGTCTTAGTGTCTTAGTGTCTTAGTGGCAAATACATATTATGCCGGAAAATTTGAGAAAAAGAGATAAGAAGGCAGTCAGGATATTGTCCATAGTGACAATTCTGTCTGTAGTATGTTGTATAACGTTGGTTGTTATAACAGCACATAAACCGAATTCCCCAGAATTCTGTGCAAGATGTCACAGTATGGCGCTATCATATAAGACCTGGAACGAAACAGTATCCTGTAATACCGGATGTCTGAGTTGCCATACACATGATAATAGTGGCAGGACATTGTCTGTTGAAATTGAGGCTAATGACTGTACAAATACTGATTGTCATCCTGTTGAAAAACTTACGTCCAAGGTATCTAATTACAAGGACCTGTTTTCATTTAATCACAGAACACATTTGAAAGAGTACCCCACCAATCTCAAATTAAAATGTACCGGATGTCATTCGTACCTGGGCAGTAATGTACAGAAAGATGGGAAAATCAGACATTTTGGTATAGATGAAAATACGTGTTATATCTGTCACTTTATAGAGAGCGAAAATCCTCTGCTTACTGCCAAAGACAAGATTGAAGTAGATGAATGTTCACTGTGTCATAAGGATGTGGCAGTTAAGGTTATGATATACGAGAAGGAGTTTGATCATCTGAGATTTCAAAAGGAACGAAAAGTAAAATGTGCAAACTGTCATCTAGATACTGTACATAGAGGTGGGGATATAGAAGAGAAGAGTTGCTATCGTTGCCATACGAAGATTCCGAATGATTACCAGGGAGCAGAGAGGATGCACAACGATCATGTACGAAAACATAAGGTTCCATGTTCCCCATGTCATAATGAAATCCTGCATAAGTGGGGTGATGAATACATTACCAATATTCTGCCGAAGAGGAGTGCTGTTTCAGGAGGTGAGAATTCTTCGATGGCCTCAGTTGTCATCAGTAGAATAAGACAAGGAGTTGTTTCTGTTGATACAAAAGATCAGGACTCTCTTTTTGGAAAATTACCCTATTTACTGCAAAGAGAATTATATGCTGGTAAAGGCGGGCGTGGGATTGAGGAAAGTCCTGATCCTATGTATCTCGCTACCGTCAACTGTACTGCATGCCATAAAAGCAGAGACCTTAGTGTGCATCCCTTGACTTGCAACGTATGCCATGAGAAGGGATTTCACAAGACAATGGCGGAGCAGCAGGAATATATTACAGGGCTTTTAAGCTCATTATCAGAATTGCTTGTAG
>JANLHC010000117.1 GCA_024654465.1 Candidatus Scalindua sp. | reverse complement strand
GGCAAGACCGAAAATTATGGGAAGCATCAGTGCCATGATACGCTTCAGGCCGGGATGTGAAAAATGTAATGAAGGCCAGAAGGTAATTCCCTCTTTTCTTAAGACCGGCACTTGAATTGCCAGTTGTATCATGCCTCCTATCAGAACGACTGCCGCAACACCAAATATCTTTGTCTCCAGCGTGTCCCCGAAAGCAGGTATAAGAAATAATACTCCCAATATCCAGCAAGCATTCAGGGCGACAGGCGCAAGGGCTGGCATCAGAAAATGTTTAAGCGAATTCAATACTGCCATTGCAAATGCTACCATGCATATAAACATCACGTACGGGAATGTTATCAGAAGCAGGTTTAATACTAATTCCCATTTGCTGTTAAGAGAGAAGACTGTGGGTATAATAGAGAATGAAATCTCTGCCAGTACAACCAGGCTTCCGAGAATTATGAAAAGTAATGTTCCTGTTACGTTTACGAGTTCCCACGCATCTTTTTTGCCTTTGGTTTCAAGATATTCTGTAAATACGGGGATAAAGGCAGCGCTTAATGCTCCTTCGCCAAAGAGTCGGCGGAAGAGATTTGGTATCTTGAAAGCCACGACAAAGGCATCCCAGGCCAGGCCGGTACCAAAGAAGCTTGCGCATATTATGTCCCTTACCAGTCCCAAAATGCGGCTCAACAGTGTGCAGAGGCTAACGGTCTTTGCGGATTTTAAGAAACTCTTCTTTTCTTGCATGTATATAGTACCTTTAGGCGGCCATTAGTATTTTGTTCAAAATGGTTACTCGTGTGCTTGCGGCCCATTTAATTTTTCTTTGAACTGCTTTGTGGAAGAATAGATATCTTTTGAACCTATAATTGCCGAACATACGGCTACCCTTGAAGCTCCGGCCTTTAGTACCTCATCCAGATTATCAAGGGTTATGGCGCCAATGGCAATAAAGGGGATATTTACTGTTTCCGAAATTTCCCGAATAATTTGAATTCCTACAGATGGTTCATAATCTTTTGTCCTGGTAGGATAGATGGGGCCAATAGCAATATAATCCGCGCCGTCTTTTTGCGCCTGCCTTGCTTGTGTAAGATTATGTGTAGATACTCCAATGATTTTGCCACCGCCGATAATGTCTCTTGCCTCTAAGGCACTCATGTCCTGCTGGCCTAGATGAACGCCATCCGCATTAATTTCCCTGGCAACATGTACGCGATCATTAATGATCAACAAGGTTCCACTTTTGGTAGTTATATCACGTACCTCTTCGGCCAGTGATATGAACTTGCTGTCAGATATTATTTTCTCACGCAATTGAATAGCATCCGCACCCCCATCTATGACGAGTCTTGTCGTTTCTTTAACTGATTTTGTTGCAATGCTGCTGCTTATTAGTACATGGAGCCTGATTCTATAAAGAAAGTCTTTTTTTGTCATGTTGGGTCATGGTTTTCATCTATAGCTTTTGTCTAAAATTCTTAACATAATAGCCTGGGTACTGCAAGTTTTATCTAATTTGATGTTTAAGAATTTCAAAGTGGACGCAGATAAGCGCAGATTACCAGGATTAAACTGTGTTTATCTGCGTCCTATTTGTTTTTAAGTTGCCGAAGGCTTAATTTAATTTAATCTAATTTGATTTGACACGTTTTATCGTCCTGCTATAATCCAAGTCTGAGTAACTATTATCCCTCAAAACGAGTCTTAACCTTGGCAAAAGCACGAGAATATTGCGGATTATTTGGAATTTTTGATTGCGATGATGCAGCAGAAAAGGTCTATTATGGCCTTTATTCGCTACAGCATCGTGGTGAAGAGAGCGCAGGTATAGCCTCTACTGATGGTAAGCACATAATATATCACAAGGATTTTGGATTAGTAAGTGATGTTTTCACTCCTGAGAGTCTGCACAAGATAAAAAACCCACATGCGATTGGCCATGTCAGATATTCTACTTTTGGCGCAAGTGACAGCATAGACAATGTGCAACCAATGGTAGTATTATATGCCAAGGGTGAAGTTGCTATTGCACATAATGGTCAACTGCTGGGTGCTGGTAAGCTACGATACGATTACGAGCAGCACGGTTCAATCTTCCACACAACTTCAGATACAGAAGTCATCGTGCATTTAATGGCGAAACCAAGTCATCTTGAAAAACCAAATCTTTCTCATGTATTGAACCATTTAAAAGGTGCTTTTTCTCTCCTGTTCTTAACAAAAGATGAAATGGTAGGAGTACGGGACCCAAATGGATTTCGGCCTCTTTCAATAGGGAAGCTTAACAATAGTTATGTCTTGGCTTCTGAGACCTGTGCCTTGGACCAGGTCGGTGCGGAATTTGTGAGGGACGTTGAACCCGGTGAAGTGGTTTACATTAACAAGGATGGTTTGAAGAGTGAAATATTTTGTTCGCCAAGTAGGGTAAAGCCGGCCTATTGCATATTTGAACAAATCTATTTCGCTCGCCCTGATAGTAATCTATTTGGTGATAACGTTCATCTTTTTCGAAAACGGCTTGGGAAGAGACTTGCAAAAGAGTTTCCTGTGGATGCCGACGTTGTAATTGCCGTTCCGGAGGGAGGAAATTCGGCAGCAATGGGCTACTCGGAAGAGTCTGGTATACCATTAGATCGTGGGTTTATAAGAAATCACTATGTTGGAAGGACATTTATACAGCCTGATCAGGGAAGCCGCCATAAGAAAGTTGAGCTTAAACTTAACGCTATTGCGGAGGTTGTGAGAGGTAAAAGAGTTGTAGTAGTTGATGACTCTATTGTGCGTGGAACGACATCAAGGTCCAGGATAAAGCTTTTACGTAAGGCGGGTGCTACGGAGGTACATTTGAGGATCAGCTGCCCTCCACATCGTTATCCCTGTCGTTATGGGATTGATTTCCAGAGCAAGGATGAGCTCATTGCGGCCAACCATACACATGCAGAAATAATGGCTTTTTTAAAAGCAGACAGTCTGGGGTATCTGAGTTCAGATGGGATGTTGGGCTGTGCGACTGCTCCGCGTAATCATTATTGTACGGCGTGTTTTTCCGGTAATTATCCTGTGTCTAGTAAAAGTGTAGCGAAGAATACGCTTAAAAAAGGACCAGTAAATAAAATTAAAATTACGGTATAAAATGGCAGGAATCAGTTATAAAGATGCAGGAGTTGATATTGAAGCTAAGGGTAAGTTTACTACTGATATTTATCAACAGTTGCGTAGGACTTTTGGCCCGAGGGTTATAGAAAATCCTGGTGGTTTTGCCGGCCTGTTTTCGTTAAATTATGATTCGAAGCTGTTCTCAAAAAATTATCAACATCCCGTGTTGGTAGCATCTACAGATGGCGTTGGGACAAAATTGAAGATTGCCTTTATGATGGATCGGCACGACACGATAGGAATAGATTTAGTCGCGATGTGTGTTAACGATATCTTAGTGATGGGAGCTGAACCCGTATTTTTTTTAGATTATATGGCCAGCAGCCGGATGATCCCTGAGAAAATGAAGGAGGTTCTTCACGGTATTGCAAATGGGTGTTGTGAAGCGGAATGTGCCCTCCTGGGAGGAGAAACCCCGGAGATGCCAGGTTTTTATCATGATGGCGAATATGATCTGGCCGGATTTGCAGTCGGTATTGTAGAAAGGAAAAAGATAATAAATGGGAAGGGCATAGGCGCAGGCGATGTTGTTATAGGTCTTAGATCAAGCGGGCTCCATAGTAACGGTTTTTCTTTAGTGCGTAAAGTTTTATTTGAAAAAACCAAACTAGATGTAAATAGTAAGATTAAAGCGATAAACGGGACTATTGGTGATGAACTTCTTAAGCCAACCAAAATATATGTTAAACCGATAAGAGCTCTTTTGCGTCATTATCGATTCAAAAAAGTTGTTAAGGGAATGGCTCATATTACAGGAGGTGGTTTGGTCGAAAATATTCCCAGGATTTTACCAGAAGGATGCTCGGTAAGGATCAAAAAAGGTTCTTGGCCTGTTCCGGCGATTTTTGAAGTAATTCAGAAAAGGGGAAAAATAGAAGAAGGTGAGATGTACAATGTTCTAAATATGGGAATAGGAATGGTATTAATTGCCTCAAAGTATTATGCGCCTTCTATAATGAAAAAATTAAAACAAATGAAGGAAGATTCATTTATTATAGGGAAGGTGATAAAAGGTAATAGAAAAGTTGAGATCGTGTAGCTAAGGATTTGATAAATGAAGATCGTGCAAAGACGGCCTGAAATTGAGATAAAAGGATGTAAGCGTTTTTTCGAACCCTACGCGTGTTAGGTGATATGAATCGCTCTGTTCCTGAATATGCCATGTTTGCCAATACCGATAAGAATATATACACAAAAGCCGAGTGCAAGCATGATACTCGGGTAGAGAATGAAGAAGACAAGGAGTGTGAAAAAGAGTACAGATGTGATTAATAAGGAAACCGGATCGCGTTTGCTCCCTACAAGATCAACAATTCTTACATACGGGACTTTGCTTAACATTAAGATGCCTAAAACAAAGATAACGCATGGAAGGCATGTAGAAACGGCTTGAATGTTAAGTGTGGTCTTGAGATACGAATCTAACAATATCAGCGATGCGGCTGTGCCGCCTGCAAGTGTGGAGGGCAGCCCTGTAAAGTATTTACTTCGCTTGCTGCCAGAGCTACTGCCTTTTAACTCGAATTCGAACTTGGCCAACCTTATTGCGGCGCTTGAGGTGTAAAAGAAACATACAAACCAGACTGCGACAGGAGCGTTTAGAGCACCCAGCCTGCCAATCAGGAATGCTGGAATAAGTCCAAAAGTGATCATGTCTGCAAGCGTATCTAAATGAGCACCCCAGGCAATCGTTGTTTTTGTTAATCGTGCAACCTGACCATCAAGTCCATCGAATATCATGGCCAGGATAACAAGCCAGGCCGCGTAAGCCAGCTCATTGTTTATGATAAATACGATTGCGCCAAAACCGCAGGCGAGATTGCCCATGGTGACAATTGTCGGCAAATAGTTTTTTACTGTAGCCATTATTTTTTGAAAAAATTGTAAATTTCTCATAACTGCGATTATACACAAAAATGGTGCCGATAAAATGATATTATTTGAAAAAGAGACAGGTATTTCTGCAAGCCTAGATGTTTCAGTGTGTTATGTGTATTTAATAAATTTTTTACCTTGGCCTACTTATAAATAAATGAATTATAAGTGCAAGAAAATTACTGCACTATATTGATGTAATACTGCATTCGGCTTGCGTATTGCATTTTATGGTATACAAAACCTGAGAGGGAGAAGCATTGGATAAAATAGACGATATAGTGTTCATTCTTAAACGGGAAAATAAGAAATATATTGTGCCTATTGTTACGATAGTTTCCATGACAAAAGGGCCATTTATGGTGCTTATTTCATGTCTGCTCAGTTTAAGGACCAAAGATAAAGTTACAGGAGAGGCCTCAAACAGGTTGTTTGGCCTTGCGGATAATCCTGAAAAGATGCTTGGTTTAAGCACAAAGAATATTGAAAAAGCTATTTATCCCGTCGGTTTTTATAAAACAAAATCAAAAAGAATAAAAGAAATATGTAAAACCTTGCTTGATGATTATGATGGTGTTGTCCCTGATGAAATTGATGAACTTCTGAAGTTCAAGGGTGTTGGTCGTAAAACTGCAAATCTTGTTGTTACATTAGGTTATGGGAAAATGGGGATATGCGTAGACACACACGTCCATAGGATTTCAAACAGGCTTGGCTTGGTAACTACAAAAACCCCGGAGCAAACAGAATTTGCATTAAGAAAGACGTTGCCCCAAAAACACTGGCGAATCTATAATGACCTTTTGGTAACATACGGTCAAAATCTCTGCGTTCCGATTTCACCCTGGTGCAGCAAATGCAAAATTTTCAAGTATTGTAAAAGGATTGGCGTGAAAAAATTCAGATAACGTTTGAGCTGGGTCACTTGAGATGAGCGTAGCGAATCTCAAGTTGACTCCAGTGAATTGCTCGGCGGGTCTCTAAAAGATCAATCAGAAAAAGCATTGTAATAGATATCCGCTAGTGTATCGTGATATGGGCTTTTTAGTTTTAGCGATTCCTATAGGCTGATTTTCCATGGCATCTGTCTCTGTTCTGATAATTCAAAGATGTAAGATTATAAAGTAAACAAAAATGGTTGTAATTTTAAGTATTTTATTTTAATATTCATATCGGGTTAAAAATCAATTTCTTATCGTCTTCTATTGGAGGATCGTGGAAACTACCAATGATTGATGCCAGTTTTATTATCCCGGTCAAAGGCCGGTTGGAGCATCTTCAGCAGACTTTACCTGAGAAATTGAATCAGCGTGGTGGATGGAACTACGAAATTATAATCGTCGACTGCAACTGCCCCAATGGCACTGCTAACTGGTGTAGATCCTTAGAAAATGAAATGTTAAGAGTTGTAGAGATCCCCGCACCAAATGATTATTTCAATCTCTCCCATAGTAGAAACGTTGGGGGACATTACGCTTGTTCTGAGGTATTGTGTTTTTCTGATGCAGACTGTTTTCTGTCGGTACACTGGTTGGACTATGTGCTTAAGGAGATTAATTCGAAAGACGAATGTATTGGTCTGGGAAATGAGTTTGTGAAAGGTATTGGTCAACTTGGAACTGGCACCTGGGCGGTCAGGAAAGAAGTATGGAAATCATTGCGGGGATACGATGAAACTATGGAAGGCTGGGGTGGGGAAGATCTAGACTTTCTTTGGCGAATGAAACGTTTTGGGCAGGTAGCTTCTTTCCCTAGAAAAATGGCGTGGACGATCAACCATGGTAACGAAAATAGAACGGAATTTTACCGGGAAAAGGATATGCAGAAATCAAACATGAGAAATCTAGAAAAAGCAAACAGGAAGCGTATTTTGAACCCCGTTTTCGGACAGCTTGATCGTAATGTGTCTATGTTGACTGGTTCAAAGAAAAGAAAAGAAGTAAACCTTCAATTTTTTTGACCTCGTTACTTTCCGTAATCCGTAATTAATTAGGCTTTCGGCAGCTTTAATTCCTCGACTCCGCTCGGAATGACGTCACACTGAGTACATTCGTACGCTCAGTGTAAACTCCGTCGAAGTGTAACCAACATTGGAATTCCTATGCATTTAATTAACCATAAACTGGTATGTGAATAACAGCATTATTTGGGAAAAACCCTTTTTCGGGTAATTATAAATTCCGGGGGATTCTTGGTAGAAATAAAGTTTAGACAAAAAATAGATCTGCTCTGGCTACTTACAAAGAAGGAGATAACCCTAAAATATAGAAGGAGTTCGCTCGGTGTTTTGTGGTCTTTGCTAAACCCTATTTTCCTATCTATAGTACTTTTTATTGCCTTCAAAATATTTATGAGGATAGGTTTGGAGAACTATCATTTCTTTCTCCTCGCTGCCCTTTTCCCCTGGAATTGGTTTTCAGCTTCCGTTACCATGTCAACGGAAACTCTCGTTAGCAACGTAAACCTTATAAAGTTAACCCGTTTTCCTATATATTTTCTTGTTATTTCTACAGTTTTGGCCCAATTGTTCAATCTTATCTTTGCCTTGCCCATCATAATTGGTCTTGCGTACTTTTACGGTGGAGGTCCTGGAATAAGTTGGCTTATCGGATTTCCTTTGCTGGTATTATCACAATTGATTGTAACAATCGGCATCTGCCTTGCAATTTCAATAGTTAATGCATGTTTTAGAGATATGGAACATATAGTTGGAGTCCTTCTCAGTATGTTATTCTGGATGACACCCGTTATTTATCCTCTAGATAGAGCTTAGCCGGAAAGGGGTACAGCCAACAGCCATAGACCTTCGGTGCATACGAAAGTATCTAAATTTTCGTTAGTAGCTATAATCTCTATAAAAAT
>JANLHC010000095.1 GCA_024654465.1 Candidatus Scalindua sp. | reverse complement strand
CTAAATAGTATCGGTTTAAAAAAGATGGATTCGCTACATGTTGCATGCGCTATAATCTCAAGATGCAATTATATTCTTACTACGGATGATAATATTCTAAAACAGTCTGAATTACTGGAAAGAATTAAAGTAAATGCTCCTCCTTAAAAAGAAAAATATTCTTATTACAGCCGGTTCAACTCGTGGTTATCTGGATGCTGTTCGTTATATAACCAACACATCAACGGGGAAGCTTGGTAGCGAAATAGCGTATGAGGCAATGAGTCGCGGTGCGGTTGTTACATACATATACGGTACAGATAGTCTGTTTCCTGTGATTCAAGACTATAATGAGATAAAACCTTCACAGCTTAAGTTAATCGAAATTGAAACGAATGATGATCTGGTTAAGGTTATTCGGGAAAAATTGAAGAAAAATAAGTTTGATGCCATTGTTCATGCAATGGCGGTAGCAGATTATGTGCCGGCCAGGACTATGCCTGACAAAACTCCTTCTAAAAAGAGAGAATGGTTACTTAAGTTGGTAAAAACGCCAAAGGTTATAGCCATTATCAGGGACATATGGCCGGATGCGTTTCTTGTAGGTTTTAAATTAGAGGTAAACAGGACAAAAGATGATCTGATAAAGACAGCCAAAAGATTTTTAAAAAAAAGCAGGGCCGACATGATTGTGGCAAATGATTACAAAAACATATCCCGCAAACGTCATATTGCGTATATAGTTACCGGTGACAGTAAAATATCTAAGCCGTTAAAAGGCAAACCAGAGATTGCAAAAAACATAGTTTCCTGCCTTGAGAATACTCTCAGATAAAATGTGATCCTAGTTTTTGTTTGACTAAAAGCATGTTTAAAATATAATGAAATCTCTTATATTTTCAATATATACCGTTAGGGCTTTTTTATAGAAAGCTTTCCGGTCTTAGGGAGTTTCGGTTTAATGGAATGGGACGAAGAGGCAAGTTCAAGACTTGAAAAAATACCCATTTTTGTACAAAGGATGGCTCGCTCAAAGATTGAAAAATGTGCCAGCGAAAAAGGAAAGAGCATTGTAACCCTGGAAGACGTTGAAGACGCGAAGGCGGGTTTTATGGGTACCGGAAGTGTTAAAAGTGATAAAGGCGTTATAAATGCAAATCCGCTCTCTCCGGACTCAAAAGTGGGAGAGGATAAATTTGAAATCCTGAAAAGATCAAAAGAGTATGAAGAGGAAGATGGATCTCCGACGATGTACACTATTGAAATATGCCGTGGAGAAGATGTTGATTGTCCATTTTTAATAGCAGGAATCAAGGGGATTCGTCAGAAAATGAAAGACCGGCTGAAAGAGATAGGATTCAGCAAAAAGCTGATTAGCAGGATAAACGGTAAAATCCTTCCTCATCAGAGGTTGAAGATTGCGATAGCCAGTTGTCCGAATTGCTGTTCGATGCCTCAGATTAAGGATTTTGGCGTGCATGTTCGAGCGACGGTATCTGTACATGACGATTTTGAGTGTAACGGTTGTGGGAATTGTCTGAGGGCTTGCAAAGAGGGCGCGATCAGGATTACGGGAATGTCAAATAAACAGTCGGAAAATGGGAAAAGAGTTGTTACAATCAATTATGATCGTTGCGTACATTGTGGCTTATGTGCCGAGGTTTGCCCTACGGGTACCATAAAGACAGAGAAAAAATGCTATCGTGTAATGATTGGCGGCAAGCTGGGCAGACATCCTCGATTTGCAGACGACCTCATCGACTTTGCAGATGAATCCGAAGTGCTGAAAGCTCTGGATGTGTGTGTCGATGCATTGTTGAATGAAAAGAAAGAAAAACGTTTTGGCGAATTGGTGAGAAAAATTGGTATTGAAGAGTTTAAAAGAAGGTTAAATGGAAATAAAGATCTTTCACGTGAACATGTGAGTGATAAAGAAATAGTACATTCGGAAATGCATAATTGGGCGTGACAAAAGCGGTTGCGTCGGTTCCGTACATTTTTTCTAAAAGATGGGAAATTTAATAAAATGTCATTAAGCGAAACTGATAAAAAAATACTACAAAGGCTTCAATCAAATCTTCCGTTGACACACCGGCCATTTCTTGACATTGCTAATGAACTGGACCTTGATGAAGATCTGGTAATTGAAAGAATAAAGGCTATGGTTGAGGGTAAATACGTCCGCCGTCTTGCTCCTATCATAAACACCCAGGCGGTTGGAAACTCTGCGACACTTGCGGCGATGCAGGTGCCGGATGACAGAATTGAAGATGTCGCCGAGGTAATAAACGGGTATAGCGGAGTTTCTCATAATTATTTGAGAAAAGGGAAAAACAGAGAACTTCCCCTCAATATCTGGTTTACGATGTCGGCGCCATCGCAGGAAGAGCTTGAAGAAAATATTAAAGAGATAGAGACTCGAACCGGTTTCGATGTCCGCATACTGCCAACAACAAAGAAATTTAAGATAGGCGTTAAATTTAAAATATACAAAAAAGGATAATTTATGACAGAAGATTTAGATATTAAGCTGATTAAATATACTCAGGATGGTTTGCCCGTGACAAAGACCCCATACAAAGACATAGCTGATGGAGTGGGGATGACTGAGGAAGAAGTTATAGACAGATTAAAGGCACTGTTGGAAAACGGAAAGATAAGGCGTCTTGCGGCTTCTATCGCTCACAGGAAGATAGGAATAAACTCTAATGCTATGACCGTATGGAAAGTCCCCAGTGAGAAGGTGGATGCGTGCGGAAAAATCATGGCGTCCTATGAAGAGGTTACACACTGTTACGAACGTCCGACATTTCCCGGTTGGGAGTATAACGTATTTACCATGATTCATGGCTATACGGATGAGGAGTGCGAAAGCGTTATAAATAGTATAAAAGAAAAAACCGGTCTTGACGATTACGTAATGCTGTACAGCGAAAAAGAATTCAAAAAGGTTGGGGTCAGGATTTAGGAGCAAACTAATATGCAATTAGTTACGTCTTATTTCGTGTTAATTTGTGTAATTCGTGTCTGATACCTCTTATTTGTAATTTTCAAACTGAACAGCGAAATCGAAATTCTGGTCTTTGATTGACTGCATAATAGCCTGCAGATCATCTATCTTTTTCCCTGATATCCGGATTTTGTCTTCCTGGATTTGTGACTGCACTTTTATCTTCATGCCCTTAATAAGCTTGACGATTTCTTTCGCTTTATCCATAGGGATGCCTACCTGAAACGTAACAACCTGCCTTATGGTATTT
>JANLHC010000115.1 GCA_024654465.1 Candidatus Scalindua sp. | reverse complement strand
AGCATTGCTATAGCTAAACTCAAAAGAGTTAATATATGTTTTTGTAAAGAGTATCTCTTTGATAATTCTGCAGATTGTTTTTTTGTGTTTTCAGACATCAAATTTATCACGAAGAAGGGATATCGTTCTCCAGGAATTCTTCTACATCCCGGAGATCCGGAATAGCAGTTCTGCCGCCAATTTCGCGACACTTAAGAGCAGCAGTAGCTGAGGCAAACCTCATTGTTTCGTTTAAATCCCACTTTTGTAGTAATCCAAATATGAATGCGCCGTGAAATACGTCTCCGCATCCGGTTGTATCAATAGCCTTAACCTTGAATGCAGGTTGATAAAAAATCTTCTCAGGAGTGACGCATATACTTCCTCTTTCACCCAGTGTCACTATTACCGTTTTCGCGCCAAGGTCCAATAACTCTATTGCAGCAGCTTTTGGGTCATTAGCACTGGAAAATTGTCTTGCGAAATCATCTGACGCGATAAAGTAATCGGATAAATTTACAAGTGCTAATGCACCTTCTCTCATACTGCCCGCATCAACAACAATTATCACCCCTGCGTCCCTGGCGTATTCAGCAGCAGACATTGAGCTCTCTTTCATGAGACCGTCCAGGAGTAAGACTTTTGCGGTATTTATTACACCTCTATTTATTTCATCTGATCTTAAAGGTGCAACAGTCGCCCTGGACCATAAAACAGTTCTCTTGCCAGTCTCCTTTTCTATTACGATGAAAGCGAATTGAGATCTTTTGCCACTTTATATTTCAACCCCAAATCTTTTATCATCTGCAAATCATCTTCCGGACGTTTTCCACTGGTAGTAAGATAATCACCTATCATTGTGCTGTTAGCCCCTGCGTAAAACATCCAGCTCTGTACATCACGGAGATTCTCTTCTCTACCACCCGCAACCTTAATTTCTTTATCCGGTAATATAAAACGGTAAACGGCTATTATTTTCAATATTTCCATAGGTTCTAAAGAATTTTCTGCAGACAAGGGTGTGCCTTTTACAGGACTGAGAAAATTCATGGGTATTGCATCAACATCAAGCTCCTTCAGTTTGAAAGCCAGGTCCAATCTATCCACGACACTCTCACCAACACCAAAAATACCACCGCTGCATATCTTCAAACCGGCATCCTTTGCAATCTCAATTGTCTCTACTCTATCTTTATAGGTATGTGTTGTACATATATTTGGATAGTAACCCTCTGATGTTTCAAGGTTATGATTAATCATCTCTACCCCGCTTGAAACCAGTTTCTCAGCCATTTTGCTCGTAATCGTACCAATTGAGGTGTGAACAGGAGGACCGTCCTGTTTAGATAATTCATATGCATCTTCACATATCTTGTCGAAATTATCACTCCCTTCCAGACTATATCCGCTCGTTACAACGCCTATGCAATCTGATTTATATTCTTTTCCTTTTTCAACGGCCTCTGCTATCTTTTCTTTTTCAATTAATGGAAAATTTGAAATATCCGTATTGTAACGACTGGATTGTGAACAAAACCTGCAGTCTTCTGAACAACTCCCCTGCCTGGCGCTAATTATGGAACACAGGCTGACAACATTATTGAACGAATTGTACCGTATACGATTCGCCCAGTAGAGTATGTCATAGATTTCAACCCCACTTATCTCCATCAAATAACGAGCGTCGTCATAAGATATCTCGTTATCTTGCAAAACATTCTTTGCAATTTTTTCTATTTTTGTATTCATTTTTATTGTAGATTTTTATACTCGTTGCTGATATTGTCCCAAACGATTTCCGGCCGTTCCGAACTGATATATGTCATACAGGCGCCTCCCTCGAAACACCAGGTTGCAATATTTCTTACACCAGAATCAAAAGCGGCCTTAATGGCAGTAGAAACCTCTTCTTCCCGCCCTGCGGGAACTCGGTATCCCTGTATCCATATTTGAGGTTCTTTATCATACTTTTTACACAGCCGCACTACCTCCCTGGACACTTTCTCCACAAAATCACCCACTGGTTCATTATAAGATATCCAGTATGGATCACTTCCAAATATATCGACATTCTTCAGCTTAACTATTTTTTCCCACTCATATATACCGTATTTAGGCTCACTGTATGGAAAGACACAAACCGCATTTTTAAGTCCTTTGCTTGAAGAGTGATCTGATAAGAATTCTATAAAATTTAGTATGGTTTCCTGTCTAAATGCCATCACATCATCCGTAAACTCCTGAGGCATTTCATAATCGAAACTGTTCTTGAAAATATCTTTGCATGTCGGACAAGTACATCCCCATATTTTTCTTGTTTTACCAAACAATTCAGTAAACTCTCCATAAAAGAGATGTGGCTCATCCCAGAATACACCCTCTGCTCCAGTACTTGCCGCAAGGTCTATCCATTGTGACATTTTATCTCTAAATGTTTTTGAATTAATGCATGCCTTATTTACATTAATGTCACCTTCCGTAAAGCTCAACCTCTGTCTTGATTCCGGAAACAATTTTACAAATGCAGAAAATGATTCGCCACCAAAAACCCTGCCAATTCCCCATGGGTCCAGAAACACCTCCAACCCGACATCTCTGCTCACCTGAACAATATCAATCATGGTCTGAGAATGATAAGCGATATCGTGTTCACTCATTGTATGAATAACAAGATTACACCCATCTTGTATCATTTTTTCCATATCTTTTTTGACATGTCTTAATGTCCTGTTGCCGAAATAACTTGCCCCTAATTTCATAATAATTCCTTTTGAGTAGTTAATACGCTCTCAATTTAGATCTGAATGATTCATACGTTCCAATACTACTTATACCAAATAATTCTGTCAAGAAAATCTAAACCAAAGGCTAACACATTAATTAAAAATATGCTTGAATTAATTTTTTACATTTGATATAAGTCGGTTAATTAAAGGCCCTGCTCTGTGCGTGTAAGAAGAGAACTTTTTTAAAACCTACAAACGTCGTATCGGGAACTTTTATTTGCCGGCCATTGTATTAGGTTCGCAATGAGTACCCACCTTGAGAAAGGGTTGACGAAAAAATTCTTCTCACGGCAACGGTGGAGCCTTTAATGTTTTTATATACAACTCTTTTTTCCAATTCATAGTAGCACTACACAAATATAGAACATTGATCTGTGCTTCGATAACCAGTTCAATTCAAATAATCCGTTGTAATCTATAACGACATTAGATTGAAATCTCAAATATTCTATAAGATTAATTATAAAAATTAAAAAAACACCTTGACAAATATAATAAACGCAACTAATATCAATTAATAATTTGCCGCATATATCCATCTGTTCAGGTACTCAACATTTCTTGACACCGCTTTTGTTAAATAGCAAACTTCTGAGTTTCGATTGTACTTGGTGCTATATTCAAATGCGCAGTGAACTTTGTAAACCTAGATAATCTAATATTCTACATATTGAACATAATTTATAGAAAGAAAGAGCAAAAGATCACCTGAAAATCTTTTCTCGAAAAAAACCTCTCAAATACGTGCTTGTCTCCAAAAACATGAAGAAGTAACAATACCAGTAAACAATTCCATATTAATATATCCATAAGTGCCAAAAAATTTCTTTATTATCGACGGACATTCTCAACTATATCAGGCTTACTACGCAATAAGCGGATTAACGACACCAGCTGGCCAACCAATCAATGCAGTATATGGATTTACCAGAATGTTACGTAAAATCTTAAAAGAGGAGAGGCCTTGTTACATGGCAATAGCCTTTGATTCCAAGGGGCCGACATTCAGACACTTGGAATACAAAGAATACAAGGAGCATAGAAAGCCAACACCTGACGATCTGGTGTCTCAGATACCCCTTATGTTTGATGTAATAAAAGCATACGGAATACCATTATTTGCTATTCAGGGTTTCGAAGCCGATGACATAATTGGAACCATTTCAAAAAAAGTATCTATGGAAAATATCGAATGCACAATTATAACTACAGATAAAGACATGGATCAGCTAGTTGATAAATATATAAAGATTTTCAATCCCAGAAAGAAGCAAATAAGGAATATTGATAAGATACGAAGCGAAATGGGGATTGAGCCGAAAAGTTTTATTGATGTACTTGCTCTTAGCGGAGACTCAAGCGACAATATCCCAGGTGTTCCGGGTATCGGTATTAAAACCGCTTTAGAACTTATTAGAGAATGGAAGTCATTGGAAAACGTATTATCAAATACTGACAAGGTAAAAGGAAAGAAAAAACAGGAAAACTTATTAAAATATGCAGAATCTGCCAGACTCTCAATGCGCCTGGCAACAATTAATACGGAAGTCCCTCTGGATTATAATCTTGAAGCTTGCCGTTTGATAAATTTCAACAATAATAAGCTTAAT
The DNA here is from genome assembly GCA_024654465.1 of Candidatus Scalindua sp. Taxonomy (GTDB): domain Bacteria; phylum Planctomycetota; class Brocadiia; order Brocadiales; family Scalinduaceae; genus Scalindua. Next base: position 25,884 of record JANLHC010000115.1, on the reverse strand, counting down.
GAGCTATTCACTGAATATGGTTTTAATTCTTTTCTTGCTGAAAATCATGATAATAACTGAATGAAGCAGAGAATTAAAGTTATAGGTATTACTGGCGGCATAGCAAGTGGTAAGAGCACAATAGCAGAAATGCTGGAATCGTCGGGTGCGGATCTTATTGACGCCGACAAAATTTGCCATGAACTCATTAACACCAAAGATATAGCGCTTGAGATTACGAAAAGATGGGGAATCCATTTACAGGACAATCACGGTAAAATAAAAAGAGATGCGCTGGCAGAAATCGTATTCTCAGACAGAAAAGAGATTTCTGCTTTAAATAGAATAATTCACCCAAAGGCAATAAAACAGATTAAAAGTAGAATTGCTGAACTTCATGCTAAAGCATCAACAAAGGCCATTGTTTTAGATGCGGCACTATTAGTTGAATCAAATTTAATAGATATATGTGACATCGTGCTGTTTGTTGATACTGAGAAAAACAGATGCAAGGCAAGAGTCCAAAACAGCCGCAAATGGCCTTTAGATGAAATAGCAAAAAGAGAACAGTTTCAAGGCTTAATACCACAAAAAAGAGAAATTTCAGACGTTATCATTAATAATAATCATTCTAAAGAGGACACATTAAATCAAGTTAAAGATTTTTGGTGTCAATTTATAACAAAAAAGTAAATTGGAGAATAACATGGTTTCAACGAAGACTACAAAGGCTAAAACGACTATGAAAGCAACCAAGCCTGTTAAGAAAGAGAGTGCACCTGTCGTAGACAAAAACACAAATGAAAAGTATGAAGAAATAAAAAAAGGTGATATGCACATCACGGCATTACAAAAAATGACAATAAAGGCACTTCAGGACACGGCCAAAATGGAAAAGATACAAGAGTATTCCGGCCTTAAAAAGCAAGAATTGATATTTAAAATACTTAAAGAACGAGTAAATCAAAATGGTCTTATGTATGGAGAGGGAGTAGTTGAGGTACTACCGGAAGGTTTCGGTTTTTTACGTTCGCCAGACTACAATTATTTACCATGTCCTGATGATATATATATTTCACCATCACAAATAAGGCGGTTTGGCATAAGAACGGGTAATACCGTCTCAGGACAAATACGTCCTCCTAAAGAAAATGAAAGATATTTTGCCCTACTCAGAGTAGAAGCTATAAATTATGAAAACCCTGATCTTTTAAGTGAAATGTGTGTTTTTGATGATTTAACACCACTTCATCCTGACGAACGTATTATGTTGGAATCTAATAAAGATGGAACAGAGATGCGAATAATGGACTTGGTTACTCCAATAGGCAAAGGGCAACGCGGTTTGATTGTCGCCCCACCTCGTACTGGAAAGACGGTCCTCATTAAGGAAATTGCAAATAGCATAACAAAAAACCATCCGGAAGTTTACCTTATAATACTATTAATAGATGAACGTCCGGAAGAGGTGACGGAGATGGACAGAGCTGTCGATGCCGAGGTCATTGGATCCACCTTTGATGAACCGGCAAGTCGCCATGTACAAGTTGCGGAAATGGTAATAGAAAAAGCCAAACGCATGGTAGAATACAAAAAAGATGTTGTGATATTGCTTGACTCAATCACACGCCTGGCAAGGGCATATAATACTGAAATACCACATAGCGGAAAAATATTGTCTGGTGGTGTTGATGCCAATGCACTTCAGAAACCGAAAAGATTCTTTGGCGCCGCAAGAAATATTGAAGAAGGCGGAAGTTTGACCATAATTGCTACCGCACTCGTAGACACCGGCAGCAGAATGGATGAGGTTATATTCGAAGAGTTTAAGGGTACTGGCAATATGGAATTACATCTAGACAGAAGACTGGCAGATAAAAGGCTGTTCCCTGCAATAGACATAAACAGATCCGGAACAAGAAAGGAAGAATTAATTCTTGATCCTGAAGAACTAAAAAGAGTGTGGGTGCTGCGAAGAGTTCTTAATGAAATGAGTCCGGCAGAAGCAGTAGAACTCCTTTCCAACAGATTATCTAAAACCCAGACAAATGCCGAATTTTTAATGAGTATGAATATGAAAAGGTAGTTCTACGTTTTCAGAAAATATCTTCCTGATTCAACTCAAACATATGCTTAATTATCGTGTTTAAATATGTACTGATCGAGTATCATTTTTACTTTTACTCAACAAATAAACCATTAGTATTGAGATATCTGCAGGTGACACTCCTGAAATGCGAGAAGCCTGTCCCAATGAAACCGGGCGAAACCGGTCTAGCTTCTGTTGCGCTTCTTTCCTCAATCCAGGAATGCTATCATAGTGAAACTGTGTAGGAAGTGAAAAATTTTCCATCTTTTTAAACTTCTCGATTTGCTGATTCTGCCTACTGATATAGCCTTTATATTTAGCCTCAATTTCAACCTGTTCTTGAACAGGAAAAGAGATATTTCTTCCCCTTAATTCGTTGTCCACTCCCAGCAAGTTACTAAAATTCATGTCTGGACGCCTCAATAATTTTATCAATGAATCCGCCCCGATTTTTTTGTGCTCAAGATACTCATTTGTTTCAGAAATAATCTCCTCTTTTTCTAACAACTCATCCATTTGCCCTTTACTAATCAAACCATACTGATAACCATATTTCATGAGCCTTCTATCTGCATTATCATGTCTAAGGACAAGTCTGTACTCTGCCCTTGAGGTGAACATTCTGTAAGGTTCACGAGTCCCTTTTGTTACCAAATCATCAATTAGTACGCCAATATACGCTTCTGAACGATCCAGGAGAAAGGGTTTACGATTTTGGATTTTTAATACTGCATTTATTCCTGCCATGATCCCCTGTGCAGCCGCTTCTTCATAACCTGAAGTACCATTTATCTGGCCTGCCAGAAAGAGGTTTTCAATATTTTTTGACTCTAGAGATGGTTTAATTTGAGTAGGTGGAACATAATCGTATTCTATCGCATATCCATATCGTGTAATATTTGTTTTTTCTAATCCCTTTATGGAATGAACCATTGCTTCCTGGACATCAAACGGAGCGCTGGTAGAAATACCATTGCAATACACTTCTGTGGTATCCAACCCTTCAGGTTCAATAAATATTTGATGCTGTTCTTTATCTGGAAATCGGGTGACTTTGTCCTCAATAGAAGGGCAATATCTTGGTCCAATAGCCTTTATTTGTCCCGTGTAAAGTGGAGAACGGTCCAGATTTGACTTAATGATTTCATGTGTTAAACTGTTTGTATGTGTTATAAAACATTTGACCTGAGGTTTTTGGATGTTTTTGGTAGAAAAGGAGAATGCTGTAGGTTGTTTATCACCCTCCTGGGCTTGCAAAATATCATAATTTATCTTGCTGCCATTCAGGCGTGGTGAAGTGCCTGTTTTAAGCCTTGCTATCTCAAAACCCAAATCCAGTAAGCAAGCTGATAATTTATCAGATGATGGCTCACTTGCTCTTCCACCCCGTACCTGCGAGTTACCGATGTGGATTAATCCATTTAGGAAAGTACCCGTTGTAATAATTACGGCCTTTGATCTGTATCTTGTACCACTTTTACCAATTAAATCCAGTATCTCTCTATTTTCAATTACAATTTTCTCAACGCAATCCTGCCGTAATGAGAGATTGTCCTGCTCTTCCAATCTCTTTTTCATTGTAAATTGATAAAGCTTTTTGTCTGCCTGGGCGCGGGGTGATCGTACCGCGTGGCCCTTACTGGCGTTAAGAAGTCTGAACTGGATGGCAGTCTCATCAATTACCTTCCCCATTTCACCGCCAAGCGCATCTACTTCACGTACTAATTGGCCTTTTGCCAACCCGCCAATTGCAGGGTTACAAGACATCTGTGCAATTGTATCAAGGTTCATTGACAGTAATGCAGTCTGCATACCCATTCTTGCAGACGCCAGTGCCGCTTCGCATCCGGCATGTCCCCCACCAACAACTATGACATCATAATTAATGTACATCATTTTGCCTTCTGGATTATCCGTTTTTCCCTAATCACAGTAATTGTCACTTCTCCCGGATATTCAAGTTCTTCTTCAATATTCTTGGCGATATCATAGCAAATTTTTGATGCTAAACTATCACTGACTTTATCCGGATGGACGATAACTCTAACTTCTCTTCCTGCCTGTATGGCAAACGCACTTTCGACGCCACTAAAAGACATTGCCACACTTTCCAGCTTCTCCAGCCGTTTAACATATTTTTCTAGAGTTTCACGTCTGGCCCCTGGCCTGCTTGCAGAAATTGCATCTGCAGCATTTATCAAAACAGAATACACCGTTTCGGAAGGAACCTCTTCATGATGTGACGCGATTGCATTTATAATCTCCGGTTTTTCATCGTATCTCTTTGCAAAGTCTGCTCCTACTATGGCATGAGTGCCCTCAATATCCGCACTAAGTGCCTTGCCTATATCATGTAAAAGGCCACACCTTCTTGCTATCTGTGCGTCAAGTTTCAATTCACCAGCCAAGACTCCTGCAAGATGAGAAACCTCTATTGAATGCTGTAGCTGGTTCTGGCCATAGCTGGTACGATACCTTAAACGCCCTAATAATTTAATTATTTCCGGATGTAAATCATGTATTCCCAACTCGAAACTTGTTTGTTTGCCTGTCTCCAGAATAATCTGTTCAATATCTTTTTCGGTCTCTTGCACTACCTCTTCGATACGTGCAGGATGAATTCTACCGTCCAAGATTAATTTTTTCATAGCCAACCTGGCAACTTCTCTGCGCACACCATCAAAGCCTGAAAGAACAATAATTCCAGGAGTGTCATCGACTATTACGTCTACACCGGTTGCTTTCTCAAAAGCACGTATATTCCTGCCTTCTCGACCGATAATTCTCCCTTTCATTTCGTCACCTGGCAGCTCAATTGTACTAACAACATTATCAATCGTATTATTCGCTGTATATCGCTGAATGGCAGTACCTACTATTGAAATGGCATTCTTTTCGGCTTCATCTTTAGCTTTGTTTGTGTATTTTTCTATTAAACTTGCGCATTCCCTTTCAAGTTCTTTTTCCAGACGATTTAGTAGTAATTTTTCTGCGGCATCTGCAGATAACCCTGAAACCTTATAAAGAGTATTTTTTTCTTCCTGAATCAAATCATCAAGTTGAGAGCTTTTCTTATTAACATCTCTTTCCTTGTTCGACAAGTTCGAAGCCATACTCTCTATGTATTTCTCCTTCTTTGTCAAGATATCAATCTTTCTCTCAAGATTGTCTTCCCTTTTGCTCAAACGCTTTTCCAGCTGACGTAATTCCTGCCTTGTATCCTGCGTTTCTTTTTCAAAGCTTTCCTTTCGCTTGTACAATTCTTCTCTGGCGGTTATATCAGCGCCTTTAACTATTCTTACCGCCTCTAATTCCGCTTCTTTAATTACATTTCTAGATGCTTTTTCTCTACTTACTTGACGCAATCTAAAAAACAGATAACATATTAGAAAACCGAAAACTATGCAAACTGGAAGTATTGGAAAATATATTAATGGATTCGAAGTAATATAATTAATAACTCATCCCCTCCTTGCATTCAAAAAATATTAAATGAAGCTCTAGAATCTTTATGAATATACAAAAACTGAAGTATTGAAGAATTGAAGTATGGAAGAATACTAACGGCAAGCATTTACAATTAACACTTGAACGCAAATAAGTACTTTTATCTGGAATGGTCTCAAGCTAGCAAAATGGTTCTATCTATAAAAAAATCTGAGTCAAAATAATGATCCAATCCATTGAATCATATAAAGTTTATTTTATATAAAAAAACATTTACATTAAATTTCTAATTAAAATAGCAACCAAACTATATGAAAGTAGTTGCATCTCAATTTAATTTAGTTAAAACCAAAAAAACATTCCATGTTAAGACAAATGGTTTTCCATCTTCAATTCTTTCTTCACATAAGACAAATCTATATAAACTGGTACAATAATCTTAATACAACAAATAAGACATGAACAGTAAAAATCTAAATGTTAAAATTTAATGCGTTATGACAGTACCAGACATTTAAAAAATTAAATGGATTTTATATAACAAACAAATGGAAGTCAAGTAATTAAAAGGAATTAAATCAATATATCGACTCACATAATAGCCACTTTTCCTGCTGGCAACAACTGGACTTGTACTTATTAATCATATGCTTACCTCTGCTATTCACGAAAAATGTAATGATAGATTACATAAGTGTGAACTGTGGGACAGAAAGTGTCAAATATATTTGTAAACTTTTGCATAAATGTTATCATACTTACGTGATAACAGCAATTGACGAATAAATCACAGTATTATAATCGTTTACAAAACCATGTAACCTGATATTCACCATGAAAAGTATCGAAAATGAAGGAAATACAATAAAACCTGAACAAAGTACGCTTTCAAGGTTTTGCACTATTTTTAAATTAATAAAATTTTCGCATACTATTTTCTCATTTCCATTTGCCGTGATGAGTGCTTTTATTGCTGCAGGAGGGATGCCAGAAATAAGACAACTTTTGCTAATAATTGGTGCGCTTGTAATGGCTCGTAGTTGCGCAATGTCATTTAACAGACTTGTAGACGCCAAATATGATATCCACAACCCCAGAACCGTATATCGTATTCAACTCCAGAACAATATAGGCAAAATGAATTTATGGTTTTTTACAATATCTTGCACGATATTATTTGTTGTATGTGCCGGAATGCTGAATCGTCTCTCATTGCTCATATCTCCGTTAGCACTCCTGGTAATTTTTGGATATTCATACACCAAAAGATTTACTAACTTTTCACATCTTGTTCTGGGACTCTCTCTTTCATTATCACCAATAGGCGCCTGGATTGGTGTCACTGGAAGCTTTGCTGTTGCCCCTTTTGTACTGGCTTTTGCCGTACTGCTTTGGACTGCAGGATTCGATATTATATATGCATGTCAGGATCTACAGCATGACATAAAAACCAAATTGCATTCTATCCCTAAAATGATGGGAATTAAGAATTCACTAATATTATCTTCAGTGTTACACTTTCTTGTGGCAGTCACCTTATTCTTATTTATGTACTTTACAAATCTTAAATATGTTTATTTTGGAGGAGTTGTCTTTGTTGGTATGATGCTGATCTATGAACATTCCCTTATAAAACCACATGACCTGTCAAAAATAAATTTAGCTTTCTTTACGGTCAATGGCATTATTAGTATGATATTGATGGTTGCAACGATTGTAGACATCTTCATTTTTTGCTAAAAAGCCATAAAACAAAAGATATAACAACGCTGATAAAAGTATAATTTGTTACAGAAGGTTAGAAACTATAATTTCCCCAAATCCAGTCACAATCTGAACATCATAAAGTATTTTAAATTTTACCTTTATTCCGTTTGATCCTCTTGAATTTACGCTTTTCCACCATCTTCCGCATAGGTTTTAAAAGAATCTCGCGCTCTTATATCGCTACTCAAGAAGTTCTCTCCAAAATATGATTTTCTTGCAAGTGGATCATTAAGCAACTTTTGCGTAGTCCCGCTTGTTATTATCGATCCCGAATTTAAAATATACGAATGATCCGTAATGCTTAGAGCCTCCCTTACATTATGGTCTGTTAACAATATCCCAATACCCTTCTCTTTAAGGCTTAAGACAATATCCTGAATTTCAGCAACGGCGATTGGATCAATAAATGAAAATGGCTCATCCAGAAGGATAAGTGAGGGTGAAGTTGATATAGCTCTTGCAATCTCAAGCCGTCTTCTTTCCCCACCTGAAAGTGTGAAAGCCATCTTTTTTGATAAATGGGTTAATCCCAACTCTCCCAAAACCTGATTCAGCTTCTTCATTCTTTCTCTATAATCAAATTTCAGTGTTTCCAGCACTGCTAACACATTTTCTTCAACAGATAAACGTTGAAATATTGATGGTTGTTGTGAAAGATATCCCATACCCAATCTTGCACGCATATATATCGGCATATCTGTAACATCAGCTCCTCGAAAGTAAACTTTTCCATGATCAGGTTTGATCATACCGATAACCATTGAAAATGCCGTACTTTTACCGGCACCATTTTGCCCAAGAAGGCCTGCTATCTCGCCGGAGTGAACCTCAAAACTGATGTGGTCTACAGCAGTTTTTTTGCCATATGCTTTAGTTATTTCAACCGCTTGTATTAATTTCATCTTATACCATTAATATAGCTACTTGATAATTTTAATAGTTCTTAAAGGCCAAAATACCATAAAAGCCCTTCCCACCATATTGCTCTCAGGAACAAATTTCCAATACCGGCTATCGTTACTGTTCCTACTATTATCTCCAAGAAAGAAGTACTGTTTCTCGCCTATTTCAACAGGATTGTAAGTTCCCCATTCTCCGGTTTCTGAATAATAAACATCACGAGAAATTAAGATATTCTTAAAAATTGCATCAGTATTTATTCCGCCAAACTTTAATTTACTGGATTTTGTATAACCATCTAATGATGACAAATCGGTGTCATAAGTATGGGAAAAGACAACTGAATCGTTCAGTTTCAGGATAATTTCATTGTCAGCATTTGAGAATTCAACTCTGCAGACTTTTTCCGACTCTATAAAAGCGTCAGCGTTGCTGGCAACAATTGAACCTGAAATCTTTATATAAGACTCCTTTTTCTCTCCCCGAGAACGAACAAACACTTCATACGTTTTTTCGTTCTCCTCCAGTAGTATTGAAATGCCGCCACTATTTCCAGTAGCAATAACATTGAATGCCAACATTACATCTGCGCTTACTACATCAGTAATTTCGCTATTATAAACACTATTATCTGTAATATTTCTTTTAAACGTTATATATGATTTTTGTCCAATTCCATCAGGTTTTATTAAATGCAACTGCTCTTTACTGATATCCCAATTCCCATCCTGCACTTCCCAATTTTCAATTATTTCCTGTTTCGCGGGATAATTACTATCAAAAATCGGCACCCAAAGTGCGTCCTGCACCTTTTCTGGTTTTCTCGCTATCTTATCATCGATATAAATATCCCCATTTACAACCTGCAGTTTCTCCTCAGGTAAACCAATCAATCGTTTTATATAATTTTTACGGACAACATGTACATTTGTAGAACCACACTGTTCACAGAAAATAGCGCCCACTGTATTACACGATTTGCACACAACCTTGTGATATTGGTTAATACCAAAAGGGCGTTTGAAATATTCATTAACCTTGCTCTTTAAAAAGTTTTCTATTTTTGGAGAATTAGTACATTTTTCGCACATCATTGATTGACTTGAAGAGAAACCACATGACATGCATGTAACATCACCAAACGGATATTTGAACACGGCAACATCCCATCTCCTGGGTTTGGCAAAATCATAAGAAAACTTGTTTACAAGTATTCTGCTTCCACCCCTGTTTCCGTTATCAGATATATGTATCTTATAAAAGCAATTTGAACATATTACATAATTGTTATTATGATTACTTTTAAATTTCCAATTACAGTTGGGGCATTTAACATCTTTGTGCACTCCCAATAATGTTGGGGCCATCGAACCTGTAGGTATTTTAAACGCTTCCACTACAAAGATTCTCAATACAAAAGCCAGCGCTACTGCTATCAGAATTGATTCGATATTTTCACGAAAAAACCCCTTTTCCTTTTTACTCTTCTTTTTTTCTATACCGTTTTTCAAGTCTGTCTTGCTCATATTAAATTAGTCATTAAATAATTTGTTATACCTGTTAATAATATGTTTTTCAAACTACTAACTGTATCAATCTAGTAACCTTAATCATCTATAGACAATACAGATAAAAATGCACTTTGTGGAATTTCTACATTTCCGACACTCTTCATCCTCTTTTTTCCTTCTTTCTGCTTCTCAAGGAGCTTTCGTTTTCTGGTAACATCTCCACCATAACATTTCGCAGTAACATTTTTCGACATTGCACGTATTGTTTCTCTCGCAATAACGCGACTCCCGATAGCCGCTTGAATAGAAATCTCGAACATATGTCGTGAAATATCTTTTTTTAAATTCTTTACCAGATTTCTTCCCTTATAATCAGCCTTCTTCCGATGAACAATACACGATAGAGCGTCCACCTTCTGTCCAGCAACCAGTATATCCAGTTTTACAAGATCTGCAGGCACGTAACCGATAAGATCATAGTCCAGAGTACCAAATCCTCTTGTTAATGATTTCAGTTTATCATAGAAATCAAAGATAATTTCTCCTAATGGCATTATATACGTAAGCACTGCTCGTTTTTCACCCATATATTCTGTGCTCTTATAAGTAGCTCTTTTTTCGTCCACCAACTGCATAATCGCACCGATAAACTCAGATGGAAGAATAATCCTTGCTTCAACTACCGGTTCTCTAAACTCTTTTATAGAACCGACAGGAGGTAATTTTTCAGGATTGTCAATATGTACGATCTTACCATCATGAGTTAATATTTCGTATGTCACGGTTGGAGCCGTTTGTACCAACCCGACATTGCTCTCTCTTTCTAATCGTTCCTGTACAATTTCCATATGCAAAAGCCCGAGAAATCCGCATCTGAATCCGAACCCCAGAGCCTGAGACGTTTCAGGTTCAAAAGTAAAGGAGGAATCGTTAAGCCATAATCTCTCTATCGCGGCTCTTAAAGGCATAAAATCCGTATTAGCGGTAGGGTATAATCCACAAAAAACCATGGGAAGCGGTTTGCGGTAACCCGGCAGGGCCTCTGTAGTCTTTTTCTCCTTTAATGTTATGGTATCACCAACATGGACATCATGTATAGATTTTATACTGGCAACACAATAGCCGACGCTTCCGGCACTTAATTCGTCTACCGAAGTCATTTCAGGTCTGAAGACACCTAACTCAGTAATTAAAAATGATCTGTTAGTTTTCATCATTAAAATGTTATCCCCGACCTTGATAGAACCGTCAAAAATTCTGAAATATACTATTACACCACGGTAATCATCGTAAACAGAATCAAAGATCAAGGCTCGTAATGGTAAGCTTGAATCACCTTCTGGTTGTGGGATACGTGCTATTATGGCATCAAAAACCCCTTCTATCCCAAGACCGGTTTTAGCACTCACAGCAATGATCTCTTCGTCCGTTTCACCAAGGATGCTGACGATCTCATCACTTACCTCCTCCGGTCTGGCAGATTTTATATCTATCTTGCTGAGAACAGGTATAATTTCAAGATTCTTCTCCATTGCCATATACATGTTAGTTATTGTCTGCGCTTCTATACCCTGTGCCGCGTCAACCAGAAGCAATACACCCTCACAGGCGCTGAGGCTACGTGACACCTCATAACTGAAATCGACATGCCCCGGTGTGTCTATCAAATTTAAAGAGTATGTCTCTCCATTTTTTTTATAATCCAGGGAAACCGCACTTGCTTTTATGGTAATACCCCGTTCTCTTTCCAGATCCATATTATCCAGTAACTGGTCACGGAATTTTCTCGGATTAATTGCTTTTGCCGTTTTGAGCAGACAATCGGCAAGTGTAGATTTACCATGATCAATGTGCGCTATTATACAAAAATTGCGAATATTCTTAATCTTCAAATAAACCCTCTATTTACTACAGTTAACAATTATCTATCCTGTGCACGAACACAAGAGCAACCCAATCAAAATATCTACGATTATTCACAGGGTTTTGAACCCTGTGAATAATCGAGCACGGTTCAATGTGCAAATGCTCTAACATGAGGCACCATTGCCACAATCTCTTCTTCTGACAACATATCACCAAATGGAAGGTAGTTATCATTATCGGGATTTCCGTGTGTTATTGAGTGCACAAACTCATCGTCAGTGCGTGAAGCCTGCCACTCTTTATCAGTGAAATCCTTAACTCCAAAATCTATGCCTGTAGATGTACCTTTGCCATCTTCGCCATGGCATAACGCACACTTTTCAGCATATATCTCAAGTGCATCTATATCATTAGCATATACATTTGAAAAACCTAAACAACACATTGAAACTAAAAACAATAACGATACTACTACCCTGCTTCTCAATGTAATTCTCCTTTCATAAATTCCTTCAACCGCTCTTTGAAAAGTTTCAGAGCCAATGCCCTGTGGCTAATCCGGTTCTTTACATCCGACCCAAGTTCAGCCATCGTCTGTTTAAATTCCGCTATATAGAATATAGGATCATATCCGAAACCATTTCTACCGAGAGGTTCTGTATTAATTAGGCCCTCACAACTTGCCTCTACTACAAAGTGCAACTTTTCCGGCTCTGCCAGAGCAATTGCACAACGAAACCTTGCCGTTCTTTTATCAAAAGGAACGCTCTTCAATTCCTCAAACAGCTTTAGAAATTTTTCTTCGTAACCGGTCTCCTCGCCACAATATCGAGAGGAAAAAACACCCGGTCGTTTATCCAGTGCATCAATCTCTAACCCCGAATCATCTGCCATAACACACATATTACAAAACCTCGCCAGCTGCAATGCCTTTTTAGCCGCATTCTCTTCAAAAGTAACACCATCTTCAATAATGTCCGGGGCGTCATCAAAATCTTCCAGATCCAGTAGTGGTAATGATATCCCGTTCAGGATTTTTCTGATCTCCTCTTTCTTGTTTTCATTGTGAGTCCCAATTACGATTCCACTTGACTTGATCATAATAACACTAGCTCTGCAACGCATCCTTTTGGATCAGGGTTAATTCGCTTATTCCCTTTTTTGCCTGTCTCATCATTTGAGCGAGCTCTTCTTCTGAGAATGTCTGTTTCTCCGCTGTACCCTGTAACTCTATATACTCTCCATCACCAGTCAAAACAATATTCATATCTACATCTGCCGAAACGTCCTCCTCATAACACAGATCCAGCAACGGGACACTATCTACTACACCCACACTTACTGCAGCCACACTCCCTAAAAGAGGTTCTCCTGTGATTCCAACATTCTTTTTCAGCCAACTGATGGCATCTACTAAAGCAACATATGCACCGGTAATAGATGCAACCCGCGTTCCTCCATCTGCCTGAATAACATCACAATCAAGCCATATTGTTCTTTCTCCTATTGCCGAAAGATCAACGATGGCACGCATTGACCGCCCTATCAGCCTTTGAATTTCGTGAGTACGGCCCCCTACCTTACCTCGGGATGATTCCCTTGGCACTCTTCTTGGCGTAGAGCCAGGCAACAAAGAATATTCTGCCGTAATCCAACCCTCTCCAGTATTTTTTTTATGCGGTGGTACACTATCTTCAATAGAAGCAGTGCATATTACCTTGGTATTTCCAACTGCTATAAGAACAGATCCATGTGCAAATTTTGTATAATTTCTTTCTATTAATACCGGGCGCATCTCATCCGGTTTCCTTCCGTCTATTCGCATTATATTATATACCTCTATTAGCTTTAGTTGTATTACAGAGTTAAATAAAATATTATCTGAATGAAAACTGAGCTTACCTGCTAATGAGAAGCTTTAGCAGTGCTTTCTGGACGTGTAACCTGTTTTCTGCCTGATCATATACTATAGAATGTTCACCATCAATAACACCATCCGTAATCTCCTCACCACGATGAGCGGGCAGACAATGCATGACAAAAACATCATTTTTCGCATATGAGATCAATTCACTATTAACCTGAAAACCATTAAAATCCTTGCGTCTGGTTTCCGCTTCAGCTTCTTCTCCCATGCTAATCCATGTATCCGTGTAAATAATATCTGCATCTTTGACCGCTTCTCTTGGATCCCTGATTTGTTTGATGTAGGAGTCCTTGCCTTTTACATAATTTTCAAGCTCATCTAAAAACTCTGCAGATAATTCATAGTTTTCCGGAGAAGCAACCGCACACGACACTTTAAGCTTTGCACATAAAAAAGCTAATGATCTGGCTACATTATTTCCATCGCCAACATATGCTAATTTCACATTGTCAAGACTGCCTATCTTTTCTTTTATAGTGTATAAGTCCGTAAGCGCTTGACACGGGTGGGTATAGTCAGACAGCGCATTGATTACCGGCACAGAAGAGTTATCGGCAAGAGCAGTAATCGTTTTGTGATCATAAGTTCTGATAGCGACACAATCAATAAACCGAGACAAAACCTTTGAAACGTCTTTTATCGATTCACGCTCACCAAGATTTATATCATGCTTGGTCAGATATATTGCATGTCCACCCATCTGCGTCATCGCCACTTCAAATGAAACCCTTGTTCGCATAGAGCTTTTCTCAAAGATCATTCCAAGCGTTTTCCCGGCAAGACAGAGATCAGTGACACCTCTTTTACTGGATTCCTTCATTTCAGCCGTTAGTGCAAACAGCTCATCAATATCTTCACGCTCAAGATCCGCAACTGAAACCAGATTATTACATTGCATACTTCCACCTATAACTATTAATTAACAGACTTTAAAATATTCTTTAATATCCCCAGACCTTCGTCTATATATTCTTTTGTAACATTCAGTTGCGGCATAACCCTTATCACACTGTCATGAGTACAGTTCAACAGTAACCCTTCATCCATACACTTTTTTACCACATCTGCAGCAGGGATTTTGAGCTCTATACCGATCATCAACCCGATACCTCTTACTTCTTTAATAACATCAAGCTCTTTTGCCATACTTCTTATCTGTTCAAAAGAATAATTGCCCATTTTTGTAGCATTATCCAACAAGCCTTCCGACTCAATAACTTCAAATACTGCTGCTGATGCCGCACAGGCAAGAGGGTTCCCTCCGAAAGTTGAAGCATGGCTTCCCGGTACCAGACTTTTCGCAATTTCTTTTGTTGCCTCCATAGCACCCACGGCAGTACCATTTCCCAGTGCTTTAGCAAGCGTCATTATATCAGGTGTTATGTCATAATGTTGATAGGCGAAATACTTTCCTGTCCTTCCCATTCCGCATTGAACTTCATCAAGGATCAAGAGGATATCATTGTCATCACAAATTTCCCTTAACCCGTCCATGTATTTTTTATCTGCCACATTAATTCCACCCTCTCCCTGAATAGGCTCAAGCATAATACCACATGTCTTATCATCTATAATATCTTCAATTTCCTTCAGGTTATTAAACGATGAATACGCAAAGCCCTCAATAAGCGGGGCAAAACCATTATGATACTTTGGTTGAGCTGTAGCTGTTACGGTTGCAAGGGTCCTTCCATGAAACGAATCTTTCATCGTGATAATTTTATATTTACCTTTTTTAGAACCATGAATTCTCGCTAATTTTATAGCCGCCTCATTTGCTTCCGCCCCACTGTTACAAAAGAAGCATTGTCCATTAAAGGAGTTTTCAGAAATATATTTGGCAAGACGTCCCTGTGGCTCAGAATAAAAAATATTTGGCACGTGTACCAGCGTTGCTGCCTGTTCCTGCATTGCCTTCGTCACAGCAGGATGACAATGTCCCAGCGAACTTACCGCCCATCCGGAAAAAAGGTCCAGGTAACGCTTACCGTCTGTATCCCAAAGATGCACCCCGTCACCCCTGGCTATTACAATAGGGTTTCTAGAGTAATTTGGGATTACATAATTATCATAGTTTTTAAGCACTTCGTTTTTATTCATAATTTAAATTCCTTTATGCGGATTCCCTGCGATGAGAGGAAATAGAAAAATGGAATGCTTTAATAATTGTACGCTCTTTCTGAAGTGGGCGAATATCAAAAAGATCAACTCTTAAAAACACCGGAAGACAACATTACCAAAACATTCAACTGGCAATGCATTTCATATATATTAAACAATGATCTGGGTCCCAATACCCTTGTCAGTAAATATCTCAAGCAATAGTGAATGTGGTATATGGCCGTCAATAATATGTGCTTTTTTTACTCCCTCTCTCATGGCAGAAATACAGGCATTCGCTTTCGGGAGCATTCCACCACTTATTATCCCACTCTTTATCAATTTATTAACCTCATCTTCATGTAACGTAGACGTAAATGACTCCGGATCAGACGGGTCAGTTGAAATCCCATGAGTATTAGATATAAAAACCAGTTTTTCGGCCTTCAAAGCACCAGCTATAAACGAGGCCACGTTATCTGCGTTTACATTATAATTTTCCCCGTCGATACCTTTGGCAATTGGAGACACTATAGGTATTTGGTCATCTTCAAATAAATTAATAAAACGATCACATTCTATATCAATAAGTTCACCCACATAACCAAGATCCTCCGCCTCTGATCCGCCATCACCTTTACTGACGAGCTTTCTGGCTTTGATTGGGCTATCGTCCCCACCCCATACACATACACCTTTTGCTCCCATTTCTTTTATATGATCTATTATCAAATTGCCTATCTGGTTGGTAAGTACATCAATAGCAATTTCCAACGTCTCCTTATCAGTAACGCGATACCCATTTATAAAAAGAGGTTTTTTGCCTCTTTTTTCCATCTCACTACTTATGAATGGGCCACCGCCATGTACTATAACGGGTTTCATACCTATAGACTTCATAAAAACCATATCCTGAAGTACACTTTTAAAGGTATCTCTGTTTACCATTGCGCTACCGCCAAATTTTACAACTACTATCTTATCCTTAAAAGACTGAATATAAGGCAGGGCCTCTATCAAAACCCTGGATTTACCAATTGCTTCTTCCATAGAAATACCTTTCGTATCTATACTCCTGTATTTTGTAACAGCAAAAGCAGAAGACAAATCATCCGCATACACAATGCTACGGATTTCACCGTTTTTTATATTATTTTCTGTTACCGCCAGATCCATATTTCCCTTAATAGCTTAATTTACAACAAATTACAACAATCCGGAAAAAAATATCCAAACTGAAAATTATAACTTTTAGTACATCTCTGTCAAGACTAATTCGCCAGACTTAACAAAAGTAGAGACAGCACTCTGCCACTAAAATAAAGCATAGATATCTTCTAGGAGGCTGTCCGAGAACAAGCATGTCCATCAAGTCTCCTTTATAAATAACCATGAGAAATAATGCTCGATACAAAATATTTTAGAAAATCTACTAAAAAACGTTTTTTACATTAAAAACAGAGATTCCTCTCCGCAACTATGCCTCCATTGGGGCTAATTTTCCTGATTCAAAGCATACGGTACCCCGACAGATAGCTCTGACTATCTTTGAGAGGTTGTGCGATATGCATGCCAGGGAGAACTCTCCTGAAACTTTGGGTGAACCACGAACACTAAATCCTCTAAATCCAGTATTTTTAATTTGACCAAACACCGGTTCAACAATCTGTTTGCGTTTACGATATATTTGACACGAGTATGCCTGTTGCATTTTCTTGAACATCGCTCTCCTTAACGGCTCTTTATCATCAATACTAATTGTCCTTGCCTCTTCTTTTCTGGATTGGCAACATCGTTTTTGGTACGTACACTTTGAGCATTTATTGATAGATGCCTGATAAACCCTCGTCCCATCCTTTTCATTACTGCAAAGAGTTAATGAATATCCCTGCGGACAAATAAAGCAATCATCATTATCATCGTATATAAAATCTGACTTCTTGATCTTGCGATTGCTCTGGCCTATGTCTGGTATATCTTGCCTTGATTCCTTACCACAAGCAACATACGCATCTATACCAGATTCTTCAAGTGTTTCAAGATTGTCACCGGAAAAGTATCCATTATCAAGACTGACTTTATCAGGAATATCTCCAGTGTTTTTCTCAATCTCATCTATTGCCGTTGATACCTCCTTGTAGTCCGTGGCGTTCTGACTGACATGCTGCCCTATGATAATTTGATTATCCTCATCAACACTTATTTGTGCGTTGTAGCTATAATCAAATTGACCTTTCTTGCCCATAATACGTGCATCATGATCAGCAAAGCTTATCTGCTTCTTGTCTTCGATGGGCTTATCCGGATTAAGCTCTTGTTCTCGTTTTTCTAATGCTTCTTTCGCTGCCTTGATCTTTTTAAGCCGTGCTTCCTTGTATTTGAAATCTTCCGGGATTTCATATCCGGTTCGGTTCCTGTATTCCTGATCTTCCTCTGAATCACATTGTTCGGCTTGTTTGACAAGGGCTTCTATATCATCAGTTAACTGCTTTTCCTGTTCTTTTAGTCGCTTGTAACTCATCGCCTTATGTTTTGACGTATTAGCTTTGAACTTTGAGCCATCTAAACTTACATGTCCAAGGGAGGCTAATCCTGCCTCTATAGATAGCATTACGCTTTGTTTGAAACATTCTTTGAAAAATCCATAGTTGTCTTTTCTAAAATCACTTAAAACCCTGAAATCAGGACACTGTAAATGAGATATATACATATACCCAAGATCCTCTTTGCATTTTTGGTTAATTTGTCGCGAGCTGAAGACACCTTGACTATAGGCATAAATCAAGATTGAAATTATCAGGCATGGATTGTAAGCATTTTGACCTTTACGACTATAATTCTTCATCAGGGATGATGTGTCAATTTGCTGAAATATATCTTCGTAAGCATAACAACAATGATCTTTAGAGAGTAAATCAAATACATTTCCCGGGAATAACATCCCTTGGTTATACTCTTCCGGATCTCGTTTAAATGGAATACTCATCTATAGCCTCCCATGTTTGAATGGATATAATTTATTAACGTGGCCATTATATCTTATTCTCTCAAGGATGGCTATTGTGATATGTGCTTTCTACCAATATTTAGAATCAGTGGAGAGAGGCTATTCTCGGACAGCCTCCTAGATGCTTTCTGATCTTACACAATATTCAACAGGGCTAAACCAAGTATTAAATATACCTACTATATACTTGGTTTAGTTGTGGGAATCATGTTCTCTTTCTATGGAATGAGATCCAAATATAGGAAATATATTTTCAACGACCTTCTTGCAGGGAGCATATTACTGGAAATTTAGTGTGATCACCTTAACGGCACCAGAGGCACGCCGCTCGCTAATATAGGCTCCATGGGAAGTGGTTTAAAGTACCAATTTGTTGTAAGTCCTTATTTAGGATTGTGGAGGATAGGGAATATTTGCGAGGGGCAACAACAATTATAGAGGAGAGGCGGAAGTCCATATTGCAGGAAGAGGGAGAAAACGATTAAAGGCATCAGTAAGAAAATGGTTAAAACGGCTATCTGCGATTGAAGCGGTAATTGGACATGCCAAGACAGACGGAAGGTTAGGGAGAAACTATCTTCTTGGAAGAGAAGGAGACAAAATCAATGTGATACTTTCTGTCTGTCAGTACAACATAAGGAAGCTCCTGAAGGCGCTTCTTTTTTGTCTGTTTTTCTACAGACAGAGATCTTTGTCAACAACTTGAAATATCTTATTTAACACCGATTTTCACAGGTGTTTAAATAATCGAAAAGACACCCTAGTCAAGCAGTCCAAACAATTTCTATTGATTTTCCATTAAGCCAAGGCACATGAAAAGAGGACTGTAATTTTTCCACCCAAGCAGCACAGGAGTGTGCCCTCTTTTTCTTATTTTGATCAAAAACTTATTTCCATCATAGACAACTCTTCCTGGCACATCAATAAATTTTTTAAAGATTGTAGGGGCAAGATTGTTTTCAAATCTTCGTAAATCCTTTGCAAACCGATGATAGAGAGTGTCTGCTATCATTGACCATAAAACATCAAAATGTATTCGAATCATAAGCGGTGAAGAAAGGGCATTAAGATTGAAAAATGCCACCAACTCCGCGAGTTTGTTTTCTATCCTCCAGCGTTTCGCATACACTTCCAAAATACTTTGCAATGGCAACTCTGTATTGTTTGTCAAAATAAAAGTAGTTTTGCTACGGCCATGATCTTTTACTATTATTTGGCGAAAAACGTTTTTGCTGTCTTTTAACCTGATTTGAGTTTCATAAACTGATACCCTTTTATATTTTCGCTTTGGAATAGGCACGTAAACCTTTTTCCAAACTTCTCTCGGCAGTTCCTCTGTTCCTTTCACCAGTTTGGCATAACGCTTCCGCAGTGTTATAAACTTCACCTTCTTCCTTGTCAGATCATCAAGTATCCTATAAGTGGTGAACTTGCAATCGAACACAAGTGTCTCTGCAGCATTTCCTTTTATACTTTTCCAGTACTCTACAAATTTATTGATCTCATTGGCTTCTTCCCTGCGTAATATATCCGCCCTTGTATATACAATCGCATTGCTTATGCCATCAGAAGCAAAAATTGTATTCGCCCCTTTCATAGTCTTGCCTTTCGCTCCGCACCAAACCTTTTCCATCTCTGACTCATCGCCATAATGTGGAATTGAGTGAAAATCCAGATTAATGAACCCATTTCCATAAAAGTCAGGATACTTTTTTTGAAAGAGCGAAACTACTTTGTGTTGCAAGTCCATTAACTGTTCTTCTGAACAACGACAAGAATAGGTGCACATATACGTAGGTTTCGGAAGGATATTTAATCCGGAAAAAACTCCTAACCCCGGCTCTTTATCATAAGAGCCAATATGACTGAGTCGCTTACCTCCTATCAATTTGAGAAGTAACATTGATAAACAGGCTTGAGTTGCTCCAATATCACTTGATTGAGGTAATTTGCATTTTTTTACTAAATCAAGAATGCCGGATTCTAAAATATAGGGAATGAAAAAGAATACTCCCACGCTGGGACAGTCAACATGGAATTTTTCAAGTTCAGAAAGATTTAGCTCTTGCGCGCGTTCCGCTATGATCTTCCCCTTGAGAGTCTTTCCGAGCTCCTTGTTCGTTCTGCGTTTTAGTTTGCCAAAACCCGCGTGCTTTAAAATACGCTCCACCGTACTTACTGACAAATGGATGTTGTCTTGCGTTAAGCGGGATTGAATATCCGGGGTTGAAAGCCTTTGTTTCCTATAGGCAATAATTTTTTTCTGCACGTCAGAAGGAGTTCGTTTTTGTTGTGGCCCTTTTTGCACAGCAGGAAAAAAGCGACAATTTTGCAAATACGCATAGATTTTTATAGAGATTATAGCTACTAACGGAAATTTAGATACTTTCGTATGCACCGAAGGTCTATGATTGTTGGCTGTACCCCTTTCCGGCTAAGCTCTAGCTAAGGCTTGAAAAGGGTTGCACGGCGTCGCACAAGAAAAATATGTGAAAATGGTAAAAGGCTTGTAAATATGCGGAGCGGGGAGTTGGAAAATTTTAGGGGTGTATTATGATTATTTCAACACCTGTGAAAATCGGTGTTTAATAGGGCTCAATCCTGAAAATATGACTTTTTCAGGGTGATCTAAGGTACAAAGTCCAGCTTTACCATTTTCATGAAAATAGGAATTCAGAGTGCTTGTAAAGAAAAATTACTTAAGAGGCTACAAACGAAACCCTCTGGAGACATTGGCCAAGACAAACAACACTAATTATCAAAAACTACCATCTTTTATGGGTGTACGTTATGACAGGTTTAAAACTTTTTCGAAGATCTTTATATGCTTCTTTGCTGATATCTCCTCGCGATACATTTTGACTCTCACGAAGCCATTCTGAATTAATTTTGTCCTTAATTCATTATCCGTTAATACCTTATACATACCCTCCGCTATATGTTCTGCATCATAAGGATCTACATAGTATGCTGCATCACCATATATTTCTGGTAGACTTGCCACATTCGATACAACCAAAGGGCATCCACTAGCAGCGGCTTCTAATGGTGGAAGACCAAAGCCTTCGTGAAAAGAGGGCAAAACAAGAAGTGAAGCGTTTTTGTATAAGTCAAGCAATTCAATTTCAGAAACATCACCGACAAAGTCTATCTTTCTTCTTGTTTCATTATTAATTTTTAAATTTAAATCCCCATTTTTTACCGTTAGTTTTAATCTTAAATCAAGTTTATGTTTGTTTATTAATAAATCGAAGCTTTTCACTAAGCCTTCAATATTTTTTATTGGAGATAACCTTCCAACATATAGAATGTAATTTTGTTTTGTAAAATTAATTTTTGGATTAATGAAATATTCAATTATTCCACAATATATGACATCTATTTTCTCTTTTGGAATTGTGTAATAATTTATAATTGAGTTTTTGCTATTTTCTGAAACCGTTAAGATTCTAACAGAATTTTTTAGTATATTTGAAAGTATATATTTATAGTAAAAACATTGTTTCTTATAATTTCTAGAAAATAACAAAGGTATTATGTCATAAACTGTTATAATTTGTTTGCAACGAAATAAAGATCCTTCCGTAGGTGATGTGTTGAAGATTAGTTTTTTTTTATTTTGTAGAGATAATTTATTAGCCCATAGAAACCTGAGAAAATGACCTCTAAAACCAAAATCAGGTGAAACCGCTCCGCTTATGACTTTAATTTTATCCTTGTTTTTTGCATTTTCAAAATGAACAAGGGCATGTTTGTTTATAAATAATTGAAATGGGTAGTCCCAATGTTCCAGGAAATAAAGCGAAATAGACAAAGAATGCCTCCCTATACCGGAAGGATTCCTTCCTATGCTTGTTGCATTAATAATCATATTTTGATACTACCTGAATTCAAGTAATAAGTCTCTATATTTTAATGGAAAAATCTTCCCTTAGTAAAGTGAGGTTAGGGCTATAATAAGGATCTCCCAATTCAAGTATATGTCTCCATTTATCCTGAAAAATCTTTATCTCTACCCTGAATTTTATTTGTTTTTTTAATGTATTGTCATCTCCCCTGGTTTTAGACTCATGATGATATAGTTCTGCGTAAGGTGTAAATATTATCAAATATCCCTTATCCCTAAGCTTCAAACATAAATCAACGTCATTAAAGGCAAGAACAAATCTTTCATCAAAACCCTCTAACTCTTCAAAAACATTTTTACGTATCATAAGGCACGCTCCTGTAACAGCACTCAGGTTTTGAACAACCTTTAATCTGCCGAAATAGCCGTTAGACTCTTGAGGGAAGTATTTGTGAGAATGACCCGCTATGATTCCTACACCCAGGATAATACCCGCATGCTGAATAGTATTGGAAGGGTAATATAATTTAGCTCCTACAGCTCCAACTTCCTTCCTTAGAGCATGTTCCAGCATACGTTCTATCCAATCATGATTTATAACCTCTGTATCGTTGTTACAAAATAACAAAACGTCTCCTTCAGAGGAATTTACAGCAAAATTATTAATCATAGAATAGTTAAATGGCTTATTCCATTCAATAAGTCTTACATTGTTCAATTTCGTTAGTTCGTCATAAAGTCTAAAGGTTTTTTCGTCTGAGCTACCATTTTCAATGATAATTATCTCGAAATTTCTATATGTTGATTTCCCTAGAATTGCCTTAATACATTTTTCCAGATCTCCAGCATTATCTTTATTAGGTATTATTATTGAAACCCTGGGCACTGCATCAATTGTGTAATTAATTTTATAAGAAAACAAGAAAAGCCCATCTTCTACCCTGCCTTTCAGTCCTGTTCTTTTAATATGGTCTTCTAATGCTTTTTTAGCTGATTCACGAGAATCACTCTTAGCATGCATATTACCAACATCAGAATTATTAGGCACTCGATGATGATAAAGGATTTTCGCGATATGGATGATTTCCTTAACATTCTCCGTTGCTCGCAACATTAAATCATAATCTTGACTCCCATCATAACCTTCTCTAAACCCTCTAATTTTGCCTAACAACCCTTGTTTAATTACCGTAAAATGTGTTATATAATTATAACTTCTCAGGGTATCCGGGCTCCAATCAGGTTTAAAATGTGGCAATACTCTTTTCTTGCCATTTTCTGTAATCATGTCTTCGTCAGAATATATAAAATTTACATCTGGGTGTTCGTTTATAACCTTTACAATCTCAAACAGAGCAAATGGTGCGAGAGTATCATTATGGTCCAATAATGCTGCAAAATCTCCTGTCGCAAGAGATAAAGCTTCATTCGCGTTTTTGGCGATACCTTTATTTTCTGATAAGAACTTAACTTGAATTCTGTTATCCTTTTTTGCATATGTCTCTAACATCTTATGTATCTGGATTTCTCTGCCTGCCCCAACAACAGCAAGGCATAATTCCCAGTTAGAATAGGTCTGATTTATCACTGAGTCAATCATTTCTATCAAATATTGCCTTGGTGTATTGAATGTTGTCACAATAATACTTATTTTGGGTTCAATGTGAAATCTCGTGTTCTTTTGTGTCTCTAATTCGTTTAATCCAGGCTCATTTTTCTTTATCCATTTATAGTATAACTTTTCATGTTTAATCCCATGAATAGGGAGAGGATTATTACTTACTATCTTCCTCATCGTCTTTTGCAAAAAACGCCGGAATCCATAATATCTTATAAAAAAAATAGACTTATCTAAAATCAGTATATTAAATAGTTTTGGAATCATTTTTTTCAGAAACAGGTTATCAAATCGCGTTTTATCTTTCATCGATCCATCTGATAAATTCCAACAGCTCCGTGGACCCAAACGGCGAAAGCCACGGTAAGAAGATGATTGGAAAGCCGTATGCGGAAAACTGAACATACGGCTTGACGGGGGAGAGCGGGAAATCGGGTATGGCCTGTGATATATCATGACACCCGTAAATGAAAGGGCGAGAAACAGTGAACACAAACTTCAACCTTAAACCACTACGCCTGCACGCTACTCTACTCTCTGTCTGCTATACTCATCTCAAGATGGTTTTCGAAAAAATCCAAAAACCATCTTGAGATGAGTAAGGTCCTCGGCGTTTTTCTGTCCGGGGATGACTGCAACCAAAAACCCAAACGGTTTTGGTATATATACTTATGGTGGTCCGCTATCACTATCCATTGGTACAAATTCCGGCAGATCTTTATTTAAGAGATCAGGATCTATGGGCGGACCCGTGCTATTAGTAATGGGTACAAAGGGAGGAAGTTTCTCAACAAGCACATTCTCGTCTACTGGTGGGCCAGTCTTATTAAAAACAGGCTCAAAGAATGGGAGTTCCTCTGACACACACGTAAAAAGTGACCCATTCTCAGTATGGGTTTCAGAAAGTGAATTTTCTGAGTTGGCAACACATCCAACTCTTAATACAAAAAACTTGCCTTCCCTTTCAATCACTACACTATCTTTATCAATCTTAAGGATTTCAGCTCCTTTTATAGACTCCCCGACACTGTACAGATTTTGTTTACCCGTAGTCTCTTCCACAATGAGAGCATAGGCGTTTTCATTTCCTGCCATGACAGTACCCGCGAGCCTCCAGGTCAATTCGAGAGTAGATTGATATTCCCCGATATCAGGAACATCCAAGAGAGACGCTTTAATCGGGATTGATTGGTTTGAGCCGTCCACACCCTCATTCAATTCATACTGTGTGGATAAAGGGGTTGTTAGTGGCCCTTCCTCGGCATTGATATTATTGATACCAACTTTCAGCAGGAAGATCGTAAGGAATGTTGCCGATAACACGGGGACCAAACAACTTATGTATTTATGTTTTTTGTCTTGCATGTTCTTTACCCCCCTTAAACTTAAGACCTTAAAACCCCGGCATTGAGTATTAATTCCCATCTATCTCTCCGGTGGTAATGGTCTCCGGAGATGTGCCGTGCAGCTGAACCCATGTACTGTTGTTCATCCAGCACCATATACCATAAAGTACACCAAAGTCTATGATGACGTCGTCCTTACCTCCTCCATCGATATCTCCGGTGGTAATGGTCTCCGGAGATAGACCGTGCAGCTGGACCCATATACTGTTGTTCATCCAACTCCAGATACCATAAAGTACACCAAAGTCAATGATGACATCATCCTTACCCCCTCCATCTATATCTCCGGTGGTAATGGTCTCCGGAGATGTACCGTGCAGTTGGACCCATGTACTGTTGTTCATCCAGCACCAGATACCATAAGAAGCGCCAAAGTCTATGATGATGTCGTCCTTACCCCCTCCATCGATATCTCCGGTG
>JANLHC010000085.1 GCA_024654465.1 Candidatus Scalindua sp. | reverse complement strand
CATAAGAATATCAAGAGGAAGATTGGATTGATTTAACATGTTTCCAACAACAAGAGTATAAATTATTGTTATATTAATTTCTATTGATTACTACTCTTTACTAGACTAATATGTATTCATAAAGTCCCAAACATAGACTATAATAACTTATATTAATAATTGGCAGTATAAAAATCAATTAAACCAAAATGGAGGAAAGATTATGCCAACACTTCCACTGGAAGAGATGACAGTGTCAGAAAAACTCCAAGTCATGGAAGAACTCTGGAGTGACCTATGTTGTAATCAAGACCAAATCCCTGTTCCTCAATGGCACAAAGACATATTAGATAGGCGGGAAGAGTTGGTTAAGCAGGGAAAAGCAACCTTCGTGGACTGGAAAACTGCCAAGAAGCGGATTGCAAATCGGATTTCATGAATATCCATATCCTTGATCAAGCCGAAGATGACCTTGTTGATGGATACAATTTTTATGAGAATCAAGAGCAAGGAGTCGGTACCTATTTCCTGGATAGTTTATACTCGGACGTAGAATCCTTGATTTTATATGCCGGAATCCATCAAAAGAGACATAAAGACTATCGGCGAATGCTTTCAAAGCGATTTCCGTTTGCAATATATTACACGAATTCAAAAGAAGAAATAAAGATCCACGCAGTCATTGACTGTCGCAAAGATCCAGCCTGGATTCGGGGCAGATTAAACATATAGTGAAGGGACACCAATGTCTTAACTTGTACATTTTTATTTAAATAAATACCGGAATAAACAGAAGTTATATACTGTATAGAAACAATAAATTCGTACTTGACATAAAATTAGCTATTTGTTAGATTAACGAAAATTTTAGAAATAAAACTCCATTAACTTATTACAGAAAATGTGTTTGAAAGGAGAGGGAAGTAATGGCTACAGGAAAAGTTAAAATTTTTGCCACAACTACTGCTTTATTTGCTGTTTGCGCTATCATATTTTTCACACTGTCAATTACCGCTATTGGTAAATATACAGGTCAATTGAAAAGAGTCCATCATATGGAGCAACAGATACTGGCAGGTAAAACCGAAATATTAAAAGTACCTGAAATGATCGGCCAGGTAAGGAAAGCTGACAAAACAAAGAAAAACCTGGAAAAGCAAGTTGCTGAACTTACAGAAGCAAATGAAGAATTTGACGGAGAACTTGCTGAGCTGCAGAAAGAATTAACTATAATGACGGTAGCTAAGCTTGTTCTGGAAGTAGATAAGGCCGGTTACACAAAGAATCTGGTTGAAGCAAGACAAGCGGTTAGAGAGTTAAGAGAAGAGATGGGCACCAATGATGGCGGCACCAGAATAGATGAGCTAGACGAGATCGAAAAAACATTGATCGAATCTTCACATTGATCTTCACATTGATCTTCACATTGATCTTCACATTGATCTTCACATGAATCTGTAAAAGTGGTAATGGAAAAATCTCTGAACAAATATTAGAGCACACACATTTGCTCTTTTTACATACAAATTAAGCCTTATCGCACCTGTTGGGATAAGGCTTATTTTTTGTAGTAACTTTATCGCTTCCACACGCTTCAAAGTTATCATAATACTTCATTTACCACAATCCCGTCTATACATTCCAGTACACCAATACATTGACACTAAGCCGTATTTTGCTATAATAATTATTTAGTTAATGACAGGTTTGTGTATTAGTTTAGCAAGAGATGTTATTCAAAAATTCCCAATACTTATTCACACAAAAAAACTGTCACTATATCAGGCTAGCGCGCTTGGATACTAAGCGGAATTCATTTAATACAATAATTCTTCTTAATCTCACAAATCCGGCACACATAGTCGCAATAACAATTAAAAGAAATGTCTATCAAAAAATCGAGGAGAGAATTCCTTAAAGATGCAACGACTATAGGAACAGCGCTCTGCACTTCATCTCTTTTATTAAGTAACAATTACTTCCTCAAGACTCTTTACTCAGAAGATATAACGTCGATAAGATCAAGAGTTATACTTGCAAAAGACAAACGATTCATAAATGCTAATGGAGCAGTAAATGCATCTATTATCAGTATGGCTTTGGACAGCGCACTTTTAAAAATTACGAATTCAAAAAAGCCGCCAGACGCATGGAGAAGTCTCTTCAACAAAAATGATATAGTGGGTATTAAACTTAATTGCCTGGCCGGAAACAAGTTTTCACCTCATACGGAAATAGTTGAGGCGATC
Source organism: Candidatus Scalindua sp. (assembly GCA_024654465.1). GTDB lineage: Bacteria > Planctomycetota > Brocadiia > Brocadiales > Scalinduaceae > Scalindua. Next base: position 3,661 of record JANLHC010000085.1, on the reverse strand, counting down.
ATCAACGGTGTAAAAACTGCCGGTGTGAGAGAAAGTAACATAATAATATTCGAAAGATTTAATAGAGAGTTGGAAAATGCCGGTTTTAACATTCGCAGAGGCAGCAATGGCTTCAAGTGTTTTGGCACAGATGATCTCCCTTCAGGAGGGTACGACTCCAAGCCACTGATCATGGGTAGCATTGGAAGCTGCTTCAGCAAGATAGCATCATCACTCTGCACAGCAATAGTAAATGTACCGGTACTGAAAGACCACGATCTAGCCGGTGTATCAATAGGAATGAAAAACTTCTTTGGAATTATACACAATCCCAACAAATACCATGATAGAAATTGTAATCCTTATGTTGCCGACCTCAACAGTCACCCCTTTATAAAGGACAAATTAAGATTAATTGTCTGTGATGCTCTGAAAGCGCAATACCATGGTGGTCCGGCCTTCAAGCCGCAATGGACATGGGATTTCCAGGGAATGTTGATTGGAACGGATCCTGTAGCTCTGGATCGTGTCGGAGCCCAGATTATCGAGAAAAAGAGAAAAGAAGTAAACATGTCATCTCTTAAAGAGGCCGGCAGAGAACCAAAGTATATTCACACTGCTGCACGTTTAGGTCTGGGGGTTGACGATCCTTCATTGATAGACGTCATCGCAATATAGAAAGGATATCACTGATGTATAAAAACTTATTAGTTACCGGTGGATGTGGTTTTATCGGAGCAAACTTTATCCGTTATCTTCTTGAAGAATCTGATTTCTCAGGAAGGATAATCAACATAGACAATCTGACTTACGCTGGAAACCCTGATAACTTAAGCGGAATAGAGGAAGGCTTTCAGGACCGATATCAATTTGACAAAGTTGACATATGTGACATAGAAGAGGTTGCAAAAATATTTAGTAAATATCAAATTGATAGTGTTTGCCACTTCGCAGCAGAATCTCATGTTGACAGGTCTATTGTTAAACCTGACACATTTATTCAAACCAACATAATTGGGACCTTTAATCTGTTAGAAGTTGCCAGAAGCCGAATTGACAACATCAAGCTTTTTCACCATGTCAGCACAGATGAGGTTTTTGGCAGTCTGGGCAAAGAGGGCTTTTTTACGGAAGAAACATCTTATAAGCCTAACAGCCCCTATGCCTCGTCCAAGGCATCTTCTGACCACCTTGTGAGGGCATACTATAAGACCTATAACCTGCCTATTACAATATCCAATTGTTCCAATAACTATGGTCCGTTCCAGTTTCCTGAAAAAATGATACCCCTGATGATCCTTAACGCCATTGAGGGTGAATCTCTGCCTGTTTATGGAGATGGACTGCATATCAGAGATTGGTTATACGTGAGAGATCACTGCACGGCAGTCTGGATGATTATGAAAAAAGGGAATCACGGTGAGACGTACAATGTCGGAGGCAATAATGAACTGGAAAATTTGAAACTTGTGGAGATGATTTGTGAAATACTGGATACGCACAAAGAATTACCAGATCAACATCCACGAAAAAAATTAATTACGTTTGTAAAGGACAGACCCGGCCATGACAGAAGGTATGCAATAGATTTCAGCAAATTGAAGAACACCTTAGGTTGGTCTCCGGAAGAATCATTTGAAACAGGTATCAAAAAAACTATCCAGTGGTATTTGGAAAATACGAGTTGGACAGGCAGGGTGAAGAGCGGTGAATACCTGTCATGGGTGAAAGCACACTACGGTGCTTAGTCTTAGAAATTCATAAAGAGACATTACTGAACAAGTAAATTCTAACAAAATGGAGATTTAGAAATTGTCTATTAAATGTACTGAAACAGATCTTCCGGGTGTTTTACTGATAGACCCTGGCGTTTTTAAAGATTCCCGGGGCTTTTTCATGGAAACATTCCATCAGAAGAAATATGCTGAAGCCGGCATTGATCATGCCTTTGTTCAGGATAATTATTCACATTCAACACGGGGAACACTGAGAGGGCTGCACTATCAACTGAACTACCCACAGGGCAAATTGGTTTATGTTATTACGGGAGAAATCTATGATGTTGCCGTTGACATACGTCGAGGCTCTCCTGGATTTGGGAAATGGGTCGGACAATATCTTTCCGACAAAAACAGACGACAGATTTTTGTTCCTGAAGGCTTTGCTCACGGCTTCTGTGTTCTCAGTGAAACTGCAGATGTATTATATAAAACTACAGATCTGTATAACCCGGATGACGAATATGGCGTGTTATGGTCAGACCCCACAATTGGAATAGACTGGCCGGTCGAGGTGCCAGTTGTATCAGATAAAGACAAACAATTTCCCGGATTAAAAGAGGCACCTGAAAAAAATCTTCCAATTTACAAATAATGTGTCCAGGCGCAGAGAATATCATCTCAAAAGTTCAATGCCTATTACGCTCCAGCGGTGTGCGTGTGTCTTCAAAATATTTCTCTAATCCAAAAAACTATTATTATCGATAATCTGTAAAATTTCAGAGACGCTCTTATGTCAAAGTCCAATCCTAAAAGCCTATGCATATTTGCAGAATTATTACTTCTGTACAGTTAAAATATGTTCTACACGTAAACTTGGTAATCATCTTATTACTTGTAGCACATCCGCATCTTCAACCCTATATGAAGACAATGAACTGCTCAATGATACCAACCTTCCCGTATATGTTACTATATCACCAACTTTCAATTTCATTACTTTGCGCTGTTTCGAATAGCCAAACCTAAGATTAACATCTATACTACTACCTTTATGACTTATGCCGACTTTATTCCAGTCATAAACGGCAAATCCTCTAAAACTGATCCTACCTGTCCACCTGACATACTTCCCTTCGTACTCTTCCTTCCACAACCGCCTCTTCTCCGATTTATCGAGCTTACTTTCACTACCAAATTTTTTATCTAATTCATCAAAAGAAATAGTGACAAACTGTTTAAATGGTTCTTCAATAGTTTTTAACCGTTTGCCAACTTTGTCTACCTGTTTATCTTCAGAAATATTTAAATGTTCAATATCTTTTCTCGAAACAAATTTGATAACATTATCTTTGGGAGTGTTGTTTTTTTCACTTTTTTCTTTCGCATTGCTCACGCTATCCTGTTTTGCCGGTTCCTTTACCTTATTTGAGGTAACAACAACCTGCATCCTGCCAGCTCCCTGCACGACACTTTTGTCATATAACGACTCAAACTCTCTCTTGTATCTCTCTACCACATCGGGTTCGTCTATAAAAATAGCATTCTCATAATTAAATTTTTCAGCATATTCTGTCCAGGTATACGAGCCAGTCACAAGAAGTTTATCATCAAAAATTGCAAATGTATTGTTCATGGAACCCCCAATATTACCTTTAAGAAATTGCAGATTAAATCCTTCCTCCTTAAGAAACTCTATCACCGGATAGAGTTTTACATCATGCGCCTGGTCTATAATGACCCTTATCGCTACGCCGTGCTCTTTCGCCTGATACAACGCTTCTGCTATGTCTCCTGCCGTAAACGTAGCGGCAGTAACGTCTATTGAATCTTTCGATGAAATGATATTTTTTATTATGGCATCTTTAATTGACCCTCTTGGCGAGAAAAACACCTCAGTCTCTGCATATATTGTATCAGGCGCAAATAGCACAGTTACAATACCTATGCCTAATGATAACAGC
>JANLHC010000082.1 GCA_024654465.1 Candidatus Scalindua sp. | reverse complement strand
TAATCTGCCGCCCTCTCATAATCGGCAATATTATGTTGCCGAATCTCGAAACTTACCCGTTTGGGATAATTGTATGTTTCCGGAGTATTTGTCATTGCGATAACAGAAACACCCAACTGAGGTGACACACGAGCAACGGCCTCACTCAGGTCCGTTGTAAAGGTTGCGATACCGCACTTCCTTGGTAAATAGTTGCCCAGGAAAGCCACATTACTGATACGATCTATGCGCATACATTAACTCCTTTCATGTGTAATGGGTTCCGGAATAATTATTTTGTACAAACGAACACTCTTTACAATAAGCGTTTCTTCATTCAGACACCAACTCGATCGACCGCAGGAAGGACCTACTTTTTAGAAGATAGTAGACATTCAAACAGTGGCGCAAGCTCTACAGTTGCAAGCTTGGATGATGTATCGGATACACCATATGGAATAACCAATGTTTCACCGTGTAACATGCTTCCACATGAATATACAACATTAGGGACGTATCCTTCACGTTCGGATTCCCTGGGGATGATCAAAGGTTCTTCCAGCTTTGCGATAACTTTCGCAGGATCATTTATATCCAATAATTCTACACCAATGCAGTATGTCCTCATGGGGCCCACACCATGTGTCAAGAGCAGCCAGCCTTTTTCGGTCTCAATTGGAGAACCACAATTTCCTATCTGAAAAAACTCCCAGCTATATTGAGGAGAATCCAGTTGTTTTCCATCATCCCAGAAAAAGACATTGTCCGATTGCATGGTATACATATTTTCTCCATCCTGTCTGGAAATCATCATGTAACGGCCATTTACTTTTCTTGGAAACAAGGCCATACCCTTGTTAAGAGCGCCTCTCCCGTTCAATGCACACATTTTGAATTTCAGGAAATCCTTCGTTTCCAGCAACATTGGCAAAATGCCATGGCCGCAATATGCCGTATAAGTGGCAAAATATCTGACATCTCCATTATCATCCGTGAAACGCACAAACCTGGCGTCTTCGATACCGTTTTTTTCGCGACTGACAACCGGAAAAATCACACGTTCGGAGATTGCGGTACTATCATCAAAAGTTATTTCATAATCGGACTTTGCCAACCATTTCATCATGTCCCGCGTTTCGCGCCCAAGATTATCTATGATTATCTGAGTTTTATCAATTTTTTCTGCGATATTTTCTGATTTTTCCGGAAATTCAATTCGATTAATGCTTCCCAGATCTTCTTCAATTCTTCCAACAATTTTTCTTATTTGTGTTGTAACCGTGTGCCGGTCGTATTCAGGATATAATTCAAAGGCCGGTCTCACTGCATAAGGGCTTGCTGAATCCATTATCAAATTGTTTTTTGCATCTATGACGCCGCTACGGAATACGATAGAAGAAATGTGTCCTTCCCCTATGGCCCGAAAGCTTAATATGAATCTTTGTGATCCGGGAGGAAGATTGTTTTGGTCAGGGTGAGGCACCATCGAAGGATTAAATAATGCGGTAGATTCAATGGAATATTCATTTGTGAAATATGCCCCTAATAACAACATTTGTTCTTTCGACAGTTGATCATACCCCGGAGGCCTCACCTTTATCCTTTCATAACTTTCAAGGAATATCCTTTCGATATCATAATGACGATTTGCAAAATCTGTCAGCACGTCGGTCAGGATAGTTTTACATTCTTCTTTTGAAAGTCCCAAAACTCTTTCAAAGATATTTCTGATACGCTCTTCACTTCCCGGCTTGTAAAATCTCGCTATAACTCGCGTAGGATCACACTTAAAAGTTTCGCGCTTCTTAGTAACCATCAACTTCATCAATTAAAGAGGCCTCCTTTATTCGGCAATGCTGGCTATTTTGAGAGTTATTACCGGCTATTTTAACTAAATTGTTAATATAAGTACGGTTCTGTAAACTCTTGCCATTATCGTTAGTATTTCCCGTTTGTCAATGTAATGTATCATTAATTTCTCTATCATTTTTTATCATTGTCAGTCACTGTCTGTGTCTTTCCCATGGTTAGGCATGATCCATTCTGACAGATAATCCGGGAGTATTCTCGTCAGGTTAAAAGGGGCTTTTATTCACTTGACGGACCTCTTCAAAAAAAGGAGTTCTTTCCCGATCGACACATTCTGCGGCATATAAATACATGGCCGCAGACCAGGTTTGCCAGTCATTCCCTTGCGGGGTCCCATCCTGAGCTTTGAACCATTCATTAAAACCATGGCTCACCTTTTTCTGACGCGCCGGTATGATCAATTCTGTCAAAAGTGCAAGTTTTTTTTCGGCAAGGGCAATTTTTTTAGCCGCTACTAAAGCGGCGATATAGAAACCGCAAATAAAGGGCCAGATTCCACCATTGTGGTATTCACCAGGTTTATTAAAATCAGCATAGCGCTGGCGCCAATCATGATCTTGAGGCTCGATATAGGGCAATAAATTGGGCGGCAATAATATGGCTAACTGCTTTCTTGTCTGCATCGCTTGACACTCTTTTTCCAGCCAGTTAATAATTTTTCCGGCCTGCTCTTCTGAAACAATTCCACTCAAGATGGCGAGACTGTTGCCCAAAAGATCAAAGCGGTCACTGTTATATATCTTATATGACCAGAGCGCCAGATAGGGTTTATCATTAAGTCTAAACCCTTCCAGCTTTGACCTGTTCTTACTGTGTTCATCGGTAACCGGCAGATTCATGTTTTCTCTAAAATTGTCGGCCTTTGCCTGCTGATTAAAAAGAGAGAGATAACAATAGACCAGCGTGTTTACATAAAGACCAAACCCAATTACCCACTGCTCATCGCGCCAGTCAGTGGTCGGCATCTGGGCAACAAGCGCTCTATTCGTTGGAGATTGATACTCCATCCATGTCAGCGCTTTTTTGATCGCTTTTTGAAGGTATTTCTTCGGGCCTCTAACTTTTTGATAGATAGCGGCAGTCAATAAAAACAGGGGCGTAGTATCACTGGCGCCTCTGTTTTCGGGATCATTGACCAGCGAAGGGATATGTCCTAAAGGACTTTGATTTCTGACCATGGTTTTTAGAACGTTATCCAGTGACTCTATCAGTGTTTTATTATCGGAGACCAGAATACCGAGACCGGCGATCATCAGATCTCTGGTATAAGGTTCCGGATATCCCCAGCCAGCGGTGCGGGGAAGATCATCAAAGGGGCCTCTGGCATTATATAATAATACTTCCAGGGCTGCTTTTTTAGCGGCTTCAATTTGTATAGTCATCTTTATTACCTTTCTATGAGAGGCCAAACTTGTTTTTAATTATTTCTAAAAAGCGTTTGGTGACGATTCGATAATCAAAATTTTCAACGACATGTTGACGGGCGGCCTGGCCCAACTTGAGACGCAACTCAGGTTTCTCCATGAGATCCATCAGGTAATTGGCAATATCATATACGCTGGCCCGATAATCAACGGTTCTTGGTTTATCAAAAACATGGCGGTGTCTATCTTCATAACCCGATTCCGATCCGAGGGTCGTTTCTTTTAACAACACTTCCTGGGCAACCTCTGCCAACAACGCCGTTTTACCGTGGATCAGGGTATCGAGCATGGCCATTGCTCTGATACCGATAACCGGTTTAGCGCAGGCGCCAGCCTCAATCTGAGGCATACCAAAACCTTCTAACCGTGAAGGGGCCGCATAGATATCGCAGGCATTTAATAAGTAAGGCATAAAATTTCGAGAAACCCTGTTCATTGTGTAAATAATATTTTTATGGATACCCAGTTGTTCCGCCAATTTCAAATCGGCCAGATTTTGCAGTTGCGTTCTTTCCTGAGGCCAGACTTTACAGACATATCGCCAGGGAGGGGCTTTGATATTATTGATTGCCAGCGCCTGCATTACTTCGTGAGCGCCTTTGGATGCGGCATCACCGCCAACGGTCAAGATCATCGTTTCATCGGACTTGATCCCCAGTGCTTCGCGGACCACAGCTACTTTGGGATCATCTTTGTCGACGGGACGAAAAGAATCGGTATCGCAGCCTACGGGCAAAACTTCGATATTATCACCCTTGATACCGTCACGGATATAGACTTCTTTGACCCAGCTGGAGGTGACCAGGATGAGCGGCAGATCATTTAAAATTTCCTGATAATTGGCAATATAACCATCTGCTACCAGCCACGGGACTGCCTGCACGCCATATTGCTGAGGATGAAGTATGAGGTGGGGAGTATGTCCCCAGTATCCGATGCCGACTACGATATCGGGTTTAAACCATCGATAGTACCACTCCTTCTCCTGTGCCGCTTCAAAATTGACGGGATAGACATCGACGCCGATCTCCTTAAGGCCGCGATATAATAACTCCCCTTGAGTCGCCAGTCCTCCGGGTGAAGCCGGATAATCATATAAGACTAATACCTTCATGTTAAAAACCTCCTTTCAATTTGTTTTTCAATTATTTCATGATCGGTAAAACGGTAAAAAGCCTCTGTGGCAGGCGTTGTTCTAGCCTCAAAACTATGACCGGAAAAACCATAAATCCCTGTAATGATCCGCAGTTTCTCCTGCCAGATATTTTTTGGTAATTTTGTCGACAGATCAGCATCAAACCTCGGACGGGGGAGGTATTCTCCTCCTCCATCTTCATAGGCAAAGAGCCATAATTCCCTGGCAAATAATTCCCTTTTTTTCCAGAGACCGAGGACCTCCCGCCCAATCTCTTCATGTCTACGATGCCTGGTATATTCACCTTTCAGATTATGGGTGATAATGAT
>JANLHC010000068.1 GCA_024654465.1 Candidatus Scalindua sp. | reverse complement strand
TCAAGAAATATCTTCCATATCTCCTTGGTACGCCAATCGTCCATAGGATCTCCAAAACCTGGCCTGAGACAGAAACCCAGCAGGTTTAACCAACGTGCTTCATGCTGAGGAGAAAAGGAACGGCCTTTTTTGAATTTAAATAATGCATCTGCCATCTTTCTAATAACCGGAGTTGACCATTTAGTTCTATCAAGTTCAAGGATCGAAGTAATATGTTTCAAAAGTGATTCCGGATTTCTTCCTCCCTTTTTTTCGAAGACGTTTTGGATCTCTTTTATCACCAGTTCAAAAGTTTTACTGTCAAAGGTCTCTGCTGACAAAGAAGCTTGTGCTGGCGGGCTTTCTCCCAGACGTACATCAAATTGCAATTGCCAGCGATGTGTGGTTTTCTGAGAGTTGCACCAGAGTTCTAAAGTACCAATTTCTGTAAGACAGACTGCAAGATGTATGGGCAGAGGTATGACTTCCCTTTTTTTACCATATTTAAGGATCGTATTTATGGGTGGAAGTATGGCTATTTCATCTTCAGACAGCATAACAATATCCCCCATCCTATCACCGATACGAGTGCTGGAACTAAAAATACTGAATGCTACAGGCTTATTGGTAAGCACTTCAAACTCTGGTTTCTGGAGTTGTGACTCAAAACCCTCTTCTGAACTTCGCGGTATCAGACAAACTGCTTTTCGAGATTTATTTTCCTTTTCCTCACCTTGCGAATATGATACTTCAACATAATAGGCACGGGGGCTGCCGGCACCAACCTTAATGCCATCAAATATTCTAGCGATGCCATAATTTACAGCTCCTACGGCAACCGCTAATTCAGGCTGGGGATTATGAAGTTCTCTTGGAGACCAATCTTTACCGGCTACATCATGAAACCACTTTTGAACAGCATCACGAATACGGTTGCGTATTACAGAAGGTGTTAAAGAGCCACCATTAAAAAGGAGAAAATCCGGAAACGGTTCCTTACGACCGGTTTCCTTTTCAAGTATCGGGACACTGCGTTGCCAGAATGCAGCCAGATGTTTTGTTATTGCAGGTTCCTGTACGTATGGGAGCCCCCACTCTGTAAGCCCCTTCCGGCTGCCAGCTTTCTGTTTATCTTCAAGTGATACTAAAGGGAAAAACCCTTCTACAATCAGCTCTTCTACCTGTGTTCTACTAATTGAACTCTTAAGGGTACCGGCAATAAGTTTACCACCCGTACCCATAAGCGCAATATCAATTTCCTGTTGATCCCGCTTTTCCGACAGAAGAGCCTCTTTTGCTTTTCTACACTGGTGTGTCAGCTGATGCCAGCGTTTGGAATCAAGCTGACCCGGACGTCCGCAAAGTTGTGTTTCGACATTGCGGGCGATAGTCATGTCCATATTATCACCACCGAGCATAAGGTGTTCACCGACAGAAAGCCTGTTGAAGGATAAACCGTCTTCGCCTTCTACAACCGCTATGATAGTAAAATCTGTCGTACCACCCCCCACATCACAGACGATGATCAACTGCCCTGGGCTCATTATCTTTTGCCAGTCCTTCTCATGTTGATACAACCATGCATAAAATGCGGCAAGTGGTTCCTCCATAAGTTTAATATGTTTAAGCCCTGCCTGGTTCGATGCTTTAACGGTGAGTTCACGCGCTACTTCATCAAAAGATGCAGGCACCGTGAGATAAACCATCTGTTCTTCCAAATCATATCCTTCACGGCCCCGTGCAATTGTCTCATTCCATACTTCCCGTATATGCTGAAGATATCTGGCGCTGGCCTCTACCGGAGAAACCTTCTCAACATCCTTCCCTTCATCCCATGGCAGAATTTTTGATGTACGATCCACGCTTGTATGGCACAACCAGGACTTTGCGGATGAAACTAACCGACCCGGCACAACAGCACCCTCTTCACGCGCAATCTCTCCTACAGCATACTTCCTGTCAGTGTCCCATGGAAGCGAGGTACTCCCTTCCGGCATTTCGTAGGAACCGGGAATATAAAGAAATGAAGGCAAAACGGAACGTTGGCCTATTTCTCCCGGCGCTACCAATTGAGGTATATCCAGAAACCTGATTTTGTTTTTTCCGACG
>JANLHC010000063.1 GCA_024654465.1 Candidatus Scalindua sp. | reverse complement strand
AATGATGTGATCTTTGGAAGGGCGCCTTGTAGTTCTTCAATGAACCGCTTTCTTTCCTTTTCCATCCTATGCTTGTACATGGCAATTTCAATTGATATTTTTAAGTCTTCATTTACAAAAGGCTTGACGATGTATCCGAACGGTTCAGTTATGCTAGCCCGTTCCAGAATTTTATCATCGGTATAAGCCGTTAGATAAATAATTGGAATATTAAAGCGGGAACGGATTTCATTAGCGGCTCCTATACCGTCCATTTCGCCTTCCAGCACAATATCCATCAGTACTAAATCTGGCTTATCTTTCTCCGCATTTTGAACTGCCTCCTCTCCTGAAGATGACATAGATGTTACCTCATATTTCATGCTTTGTAATACCATCCTGATTTCTTCCGCAATCATCCATTCATCTTCCACAATCATTATTCTTGTCTTTATCATCGTCATCTCCTCCTCCTATCAGAAATTCACAATTTCCCCAATCTGGTATTTTAAAAATCTTTTAATCTATTATTTATTTTAAAATAAATCCTCATTCATATACTTCATAATGATTTCCGGCATTTTGCGCGAGACTATAACTAATAAGGGAGTTATATATTCCGGGCATTAACTCTATCCTTGTATTCTTTTTCTTTAAAAATTATCCGGAATTCTGTTCCATTTTTCCTGTTTATAGTAACTGTACCATGTAGCGAACGTTCTGTTAAATTAGTTATCATGCGCAAACCTAAAGATTCAGCCTTCTTGATATCAAGGCTATCAGGAAGTCCAACTCCGTTATCACTGACTATTAATTCTTTCTTGCCATTATCAAGTAAACGAAGAGATATCCTGATCTCGCCGTCTTTGTCCGGCCTGAATGCATATTTCAGGCAATTTGTGACCAGTTCATTGATGATTAATCCGGTGGGTATAGCGGTATCAATTCCCAGAGAAATATTTTCAATATCCATCTTCAACGAAATTCTGGAAGTACTCACTTTGTAGGAGACGAACAGGTCGTTTACCAGATTTTTGATATAGTCATTGAAATCAACATTAGCAAAATCTTTTGATCGGTAAAGTTTTTCGTGAATAAGCGCCATTACCTTAATTCGGTTCTGGCTTTCTTGCGCCATCTCTATAGCGTGTTTATCCTTACTGGATCTGGATTGAAGACTGAGCAGACTGGAAATGACTTGTAAATTGTTTTTTACCCGATGATGAATTTCGCGTAGAAGCAGCTCTTTCTCCCGAAGAGAAGATTCTGTCTTCGCTGCCTCCTTCTGCAGGGCATCCATCACCCAGTTGTAACGTTCAGCTATTTGTCCGACTTCTGTGAACGGTTCTACCGGTACACGAAGACTCATATCTCCGGTCCTGGCCTGACTATCCATAGTACTGAACATGTCATGAAGTTCTGTTGTCGCTCCATGTTCTGAGACATTAAGGCCAATGTATTCGTCATCCAGAGAGACTCGCAAAGGGAAGAACCGGTTTATCAATAGAAAAAGTCCATAAGAGGTGCCAAATGCCCACAAAAAGCATACACCTATACCTGATGCTTGAATCAAGAGTTGTTCACCACGGTTTAGACCTGTATGCAGGATCTCTTCCTTGCCAAAAATCGCGACAGCAAGCGTACCCCATACACCAGCACCCAGGTGGACGGGAATAGCTCCTACTGCGTCATCAATGTGTAGATAATCAAGAAGGTATTCTACTCCTAACATCACAGTTCCACCAATTCCACCGATGGCCAGTGCTGAAACAGTGTTGACAGCATGTGCTGAAGCAGTAATCGCTACAAGGCCGGCAATTGATCCAAATATTACCAGTTCAGCATCCGCCCGTTTCCGTATTATCCACCCAACGGTAAGTGTTACCATTGTACCTGAGGCGCCAGCCAGAAATGTATTTGTGATAATAGCGGCAACCTGATCATTCAGGGCAAGGGTGCTGCCGCCATTGAACCCGAACCAACCTATCCAAAGAAGCAATACTCCTAGTACCGATAAGGGAAGATTACTGCCATGGATCTTCATGTGTACTCCATCCGGAAGAAAGCGACCTGTACGGGGGCCGATAACCAGCAATGCTGCCAGTGACACCCAACCGCCTACACTGTGGACAACAGTAGAGCCGGCGAAATCTACAAAACCGATTTTCCCTAACCAGCCAGAGGGTATTCCTGTCTGTATTCCGTTCCATGCCCAATGCCCAAAGACCGGGTATATCAGACCGGCAAGTATAATTGATATGATAATATAGCTGCTGAACCGCAATCTTTCTGCAGTCGCTCCTGAAACAATGGTAACTGCTGTGGCACAGAACATAATCTCAAAAAGGAAGAATGCGTTTGACCAGGGTCCTTTGTCAAGAAAGAAAAGGAGTCTGGTTGATCCAACCCATCCGCTACCGGTTATTCCAAACATCAGAGCATAACCAAAAGACCAGTACAAGATTGTAGAGATTCCAAAGTCGGTAATATTCTTAATAGCAACATTTATACTGTTCTTTGATCGCGTCAGACCTGATTCCAGGCAGGTAAATCCTGCCTGCATGAGAAAAACCAGACCAGCGCATATTAAAACCCAGAAAATATCGGTTAATGATGTATCCATAATCACTCCTATATTGTTCTTGTAAAAACTTTATTATAAAGTTATTTCCGTATTTATATTGACACGTTGTCTTCAAGTTGCCGGAAAATTTTCTTATGTATTACGGGTTTTCTCACAAACAGGACAAACCATATGTTTGAATTCCGCGTCAAAATGTTCACGAATAAAATCTTCAATTAGTTTCCAATCACCCTCTTCATCTTGTATTTTTTTACAAGAAGAGCAAATGTGAAGAGGTCCAGCCAGTGCGCCGGTCTTCGCCAGTGCATTACTGAGAACTTGAATTTGTTTTCTTCTTTTTCCTTCGGCTTTGTGTTTATAAAGAGCCAGTTCAATAGCAATTTTCAAGTCCTCACTTGTAAAAGGTTTGACGATATATCCAAACGGTTCTGTTACTTTTATTCGTTCCAGAATCTTATCATCAGCATAAGCAGTTAGAAATATGAAGGGAATATCGAAGCATGAATAGATTTGTTTTGCCACTTCAATCCCATCCATTTCACCTTCTAAAACAATATCCATCAATACTAAATCCGGTTTATCCTCTTCCGCCTTTTGAATCGCTTCATTTCCGGTAGACGCCATGGAAGAAACAACATATCCAAGATCCTGTAATTTATTTTGTGTATCCTCGGCAAGAATCCACTCGTCTTCCACAATCATAATCTTTGCATTTGTCATTCTCTTATATCCTTTTTTCGAATTTCATTTCCCCGTAGACTTTAATTTTTCTATCTCTTGTTGTAACCTTTTTAATTCCATCTCCAACATGCCTTTATGAGAAAGCTCCTGGTTAGCAACTTTAATAAACATCCTTCTGGCGCCCTCATGTTTAGTGGACTTTGCAAGATCCTGATAGAATTTGTATGTAGCCTCCTCCTTGGGAATTATAACTATCAAAACTTCTATTACTTTTTCCAACTCTTTAATTCGTTTTCCTAAATCCTCAATTTGTTTCTCCATAAACCCTTCTCCTTTGTTTTCGGGTATAAAAAATATGGCAATTTCTTCATCGAGGCAATCCGTAAACGAGCTTGCCTCCCATATGCCCAAGATAAATGATAAGTGGTATAGTAGAAGTATTTAAAATAATGAAAAGTATATTATATATACCGGTATAATTCAGCATGTCCGGACAAAACCAGTACCAGATAACACATAATGCTCCGACT
>JANLHC010000059.1 GCA_024654465.1 Candidatus Scalindua sp. | reverse complement strand
TTCAAGTATCAAGTATACTCTTAAAACTAAGGGGTCGAGAGACTATGAAATAGGCGACCGTATTGATTGGGGTGTTTCCACTACATATCAGTTAACACCGAAGAATAAATTTCCTAATTTTGCGCCTGTTGGAGAGATCAACGTAAGGCAACTATTTCGGGACAAACAAGACGAGAATGATTTACGAAACAGTGGGAGTACTACTGTTTTTGTCTCTCCCGGTTTTAATGTGGGAATTACTAAAAATTTTGGGGTAAACACTTCATTTTCCATTCCTGTTTATCAAAAAACATTGGGAAGACAACAGGAAACTGATTATCAAGCGTCTGTTGGTTTTAATTTCAATTTTTAAACAAAAGGAGTGCTAAATATGAAAATTAATTTTATCATATTATTTTTATTGTTATTGTTATTTTCAATCATTGGATGCGCAGGCACAGGGTCTCAAACCCTAACTCATAAAACCCAGACTCAAAGTGGACAACAAATTGCTGAAGACCCTGTCTGCGCATATTTTGCGGATATAGGTTGTATCGATGTCACAGTAACGGAAAATACACCTCAATCAACGTATGAAGGAAAAACATACTTTTTTTGTAGCCAGAGATGCAAAACAGATTTCGACAAAAAACCTTCAAAATATCTTACAAAGCGTCAATTAACCGAGGGGGAGTAGAGTTTTAGTATATTAATACGCCTATCATTGTGTAGAGATAAATTCTCTACACAATGACAGATAGTCTTGTGACGTTACATATATTGAGTCGAAGTCAAGGGGCATCTTAATTATTAAGTTTAACCATTCTTTGCTTTTCACCGTGCAATTAAATTTTTTACAAAAAGCAGAATTCTGATCCGGATTTTTTCTTGACTTTTTTCAGTTTAACAGTCATTCTGAAAGCCTCATATCTTAGGTTTTATTAAACTTTTTTATCGGGCAGAATAAACATATTATGAATACAAACAGATTGCTTTGTTTAATGATTACATTGCTGGCCATTTCTTATATTACTACCATAAATCTGGAAGCGGATGATAAGATAGATAAGGGTAAAGGTGTAGGGCCGTATGCGGAACACTGGAAGCCGATACCGATGCACAGGTACTGGGCCCCAAGTTACTATTATACCCCGCCAGCTAACCCGCAAGGTGAATACGGCAGAAAAAACTGCGTACTCTGTCATAGAGCAATCAACCCCCTTCTTGTGAAGGCATGGGAAAGGAGCCGTCATGCGGATTTCAGCAAACTCCTTCCTTACCAACAGGAATATCTCAAGAATATAAATGAAAATCTTGGCAAGGAGATAACAGAAGTAAGCTGCATCGATTGTCATGGTGGAGTTGGGGTAGAAAAAATTGATCATGCCAAGGATCTGATAATGCCCACAGCTGAACTGTGCGGCAAATGCCATAAGAAGGAATTTGATGAGTTTGAATCTGAGAAGAAGGATGGCATACCCGGTTGGCCTGAAGGCAGAGAAAGTCACGCAAAAGCCTACGATGCGGCGCTTGATACCGATATATGGGCGGCTATGGACAAAAATATCGTTCAGGGATGTGACATGTGTCACAATATACAGCACAAGTGTGACAGTTGTCATACGAGACACGAGTTTAAAGCATCAGAGGCCCGCAAACCGGAGGCGTGTGCCACATGTCATAACGGACCAGACCATCCGGATATCGAAGACTATACGAATTCAAAACACGGTACAATATACAAAATAGAAGGACATCAGTGGGATTGGAATAAACCCCTCAAGGAGTACTCAGCACCTGCCCCGACATGTGCTTTCTGTCACATGCAGTATAAAGGGAAATTTTCACACAATATGGTCCAGAAGGCGATTATGGGTGAGGGAGATGTGCTCTTTTATAACAATCTCTTTGAAGACCCACCGGTCAAGCCCAGCGAATATATAAACAAAAATCCTGTACTGCTTTCAAGGAGAGATGCATGGATATCGACGTGCAGAAAGTGCCATTCAAAGATCTTCGCGAAAGATTACATTGCATCGATGGACCTTGCGTCGGATGCAGTCTTTGCATATATACAAGAGTCATTTGGCCTTCTAAAGTCACTGTACAGTGAAAAGGCCCTTTATCCAATGCCGGAAAACCGCCCTCATGCTCCTGCCCCTGTTGGAGAAAAATGGCCGAATACACTGGGGGGATTTTATGGTGAATTCTGGGCAAAGGATGGAAACCCAAGCAGGATTGAAAAGGACTTCTTATATATGTGGGAGAATGACGCATTCCTCATTCGTAAAGGCATGGCCCATACCAATCCAAACGCATTTACCTATATTTCATGGTCCAGCATGATAAAGAAGTACATAGACATGCAGAGTGAAGCTGCTACCCTGAGAAGGTTGAACACGCTTGAGAATAATCTGAGCCTTATACAGTCACTAAGGTCAGAGCAAAAAGCGGAAAGCAGTGAAACGCCAAAACAAGAATGTGCAACCTGTAAAAAAGGGCTATCCGGCGAAACTATCTGGTGTGATGCTTGTAAAGTCGGCTATGCCGATAAATCTAAAATCACATGCAAAGATTGCTTTGACAAAGGAACAACTTGCGAAACATGTATGAAGAAAGCAAATGTTAAGTAAAACCGGAACATTTCCTTAATTTTATCTAGTGCCTTGTAGAGGGTTTTATACAATTTAACCTCTGTGCCAATTAACGGTTTTTAAGGCTGGTTGTCTGGACCCAAACTTTAGGTTCAATCAACATGATTGAACCTGCATGACAAACATCTGCTAGCCGCTATCACCTTTGTGGGTTTTTAGAATCGTAAGCTGCAACCCCTTAACCTTCTGCACGAGAACGCCAAGTTGCGCCACGGTGTTATTGAATTCTATAACTGCACTCTCGGATTCAAAAAGCACACCCACCCCTTCCGCGTTGTATGCCCATGCTCCCCACTCCTTTTCCAAGACTTGCAGAACCAATTGAGCCTCTTTCATTACCTCCGCATTCATTTTATATAGCTCACTTCTTCTCTCTATATCTGCGGTTAGATAAAAACCCCGCATGGTTGAATCGTTATCTGAAGGTAGTTCTCGACTACCGACAAGAGACTCTTTGAGTTGCGTTCCCATCTCTTTGTTGAGCCGATCCATTCTATTAGCCGCTATCTCCGCCTGCTTCGCCCTCTCTATAGACTTGCCAATATCTTCAGGGGTATTTATGGTGTTGGACTCTAAAGCCATAAATACCTTTATCATCGCACTCTCGTACTCAGAATAGACCGATATCATCTCTTTAACAATTTCTAATACAGAATCCAGAACTACATCTGATTCAATTCCCGGACTACTCTTAAGTCTTTCAATCTCCTCGACCTCTCTTCTCATAAACAGAAGCATAGAATCATTTCTGTTGCAGGGATCGCTTACTCCTGATTTAGCGTCCTGCTTTTGCTCAGAACGTACACTCTTTATTCCTTGTAAGAACTTATTCCGATCAAGGTATTTAGGCAAAAGCGTTGCAACTAAGCTTATTGCGGAAAATATCAGAAATATCAGAACACTACGTTTCATTGTAAAGATATCCGGAAAACCGGATTACTATTTTATGAAGAGGTAAAGAAAGAGTTCATATATTTACAT
>JANLHC010000057.1 GCA_024654465.1 Candidatus Scalindua sp. | reverse complement strand
ATGTCCCTGTTTATTCTAAATTCGATATATTATGAAATCAAAATCTGTGACTACACTTTCTGGTACAATTGCTGCTGCCATTTTGGCCTCAAGTTGCTGCTTGGGCCCCTTAATCCTGGTGAGATTGGGAATGGGGAGTATTGGAATCTTTTTATCCCTGGAGAAGTATCGGCCACTTTTTATGATTATAACATTTGCGTTCATTGGTATGGCCTTTTATCTTACCTATCGCAAAAAAAAGGGTGATGACTGTTGTGAAATTAAACAGGTTAAAATGGATCGGATAAAAAAGATTTCTCTATGGGTAATAGCTGCCGTTGCTGTTGGCCTGATGCTTTTCCCTTATGTATATGGACATTTTGGCAGATCAGATTCTGCAACTCCAATGAGTGACGATCTGCAACAAGTCGTAATCAAAGTGGAAGGGATGACATGCGAAGCTTGCACAATATCTATCAACTCTGCCTTTTCAAAGATTCAGGGTGTTAGTGCTGTAAACGTCAGTCTTGAAAAGGGAGAGGCAATTGTGGGGTTTGATAACAATGTTAAGGACATTCCCACAAACCGCCTCTTAACAGCCATAGAAGATATTGGGTACAAGCCATCATTAGTTACAAAGAAATAGCATCAGCAGAAAGGTCTAGTGTATAAAGCTATTAAACTCTAGATTTCCGCTCAACAGATTGCCTGCCAGAATAGGAACATATGGGCGTGAATGACAGAGGAAGGTTAAGTTGTTTTCTTTGTCACGTTAACGACCTAACTTGTAATCACTGTAAACATACTATCATTTTTAATAGTTTGATACATTAATTTCTTCCATTGATCCCGTTACGAGAAAAACTATGCGTTCGCAGATGTTGGTTACACGGTCAGCGATTCTTTCAAGGTTATGGGCTGCCCATAGCAGATAGGTTCCTCTCGTAATTATCGTAGGGTCCTCAATCATAAATGAGAGGAGTTCTCTATATGTCTGGTCATAAAGAGCGTCAACCTCATCGTCCTCTTCGCAGATAGCTTTTGCGGTTTTGGCATCTCGGTTTATGAATGCTTCAATGCTTCTCATAAGCATATCAGATGCCTTTTCGGCCATTCTCGGGATATCTACTAACGGTTTTATGAGAGGTTTGTCTTTATGCATGATTGCAATCTTGGCAATACCTTCAGCATGGTCACCCATACGTTCCAAGTCGGTAGAAATACTCAGCACGGCTATCAATTCACGTAAATCAGTTGCAACCGGTTGCTGAGTTGCAAGCAGGTTAATACATTGCTCTTCAATATTCCAACGCTTTCTGTTTATAAGGCGGTCATCGATGACTACTTTTTCAGCCTTTGCGATATCAAGGCTTCTTAAGGCAGCAACAGAACGCTCCAGTGCTACGTTAACCATTTCTCCCTGGCTGATTATCTCTTTTTCAAGTGCCTTCATGTTTTCTCTAAAAGTCTTTCTTCCCATAATTGTCCTCCATTTTAATCCTTGCAAATAAATGATACCTAAATTGAGCGATTTAAGTAGCCGCATCCTTTAGGTTGCGTAACTTACGTGAAATTCACATGCACCCATCGGATGAGAGCGAACGCAGGCTAAAGCCTGCGGCTACTACAGTATAGGAAATAAAATCGCTCAATTTAGGTGATATATGATTTAACCAAAATTTCCGCTGATATAATCTTCAGTAAGTTTTTCTTTTGGATTTGTGAACAACGTATTAGTAGCTCCGTATTCAATGAGTTCTCCCATATAGAGAAAACCGGTAATATCTGAAGCTCTTGCAGCCTGCTGCATATTATGAGTAACAATGATAACTGTGTACTTTTCCTTCAGTTTCATCATTAATTCTTCTATCTTGAAAGTGCTGGAGGGATCAAGAGCGGAACATGGCTCGTCCATCAGGATTATTTCAGGTTCAATTGCAAGTGCCCTGGCAATACACAGTCTTTGCTGCTGGCCTCCTGATAGTTGAATTGCAGATGAGTTGAGTCTGTCCTTAACTTCATCCAGCAGTCCACAATCATGCAGTGTTTTTTCCACAATCTCAGAGATTTTTTTCTTATCTTTTGTACCATTAATCCGTAAACCATATGCGACATTGTCGTATATTGACTTTGGGAACGGGTTTGCTTTCTGGAATACCATTCCGATCTTTTGTCTGACTTCTGTTACATCAGTATCAGGGGCATAAATATTTTTATTATGAAACAGAATCTCTCCTTCTACTATTGATTCAGGTATGAGTTCATTCATCCTGTTTATACACCTCAACAGGGATGATTTTCCGCAGCCTGATGGGCCTATAATAGCCGTTATTTTTTTTTCTTCTATTTCCTGGCTGATATTTTTTAATACCTGTTTCTTACCATACATTAAGCTCAGGTTTTTAATTATAATATTATTCATATGTTTTTATAATGATTATAAAATTCAATGTTATTCACACTTCGACTCCGCTCAGTGTGACGTTGTACGAGGCACCGGCGTGACGTCATCTTCTGAGCGGAGTCGAAGGATAGTTATTACCAATTTTTTCGATTGTACTCATCTCAAAGTTGTTTTCGGAGAAAAGCCAAAAACCAAACTGGTTTTAGTATATCTACAGTGCAGATGATACGTATTTCTTTCTCAGCTTATTCCTTGCGATTATTGCAACCAGGTTTAGCGCCAGTACGGTAAAGATTAATATGAGCGTTGTGGTATAAACCATTGGTAATGCGGCCTCTACGTTAGGTGATTGAAATCCCACGTCGTATATATGAAACCCGAGATGCATGAATTTCCTTTCCAGGTGGATAAACGGAAAATAACTGTCAAGCGGAAGAGAGGGCGCCAACTTTACAACACCCGTTATCATCAGAGGTGCAACCTCTCCTGCAGCCCTTGCCATAGCCAGTATCATACCGGTAAGAATCCCGGGTGTGGCTTGAGGAAGAGTCACTCGCCATAGTGTTTCAAACTTTGTGGCGCCAAGTCCATAAGAAGCTTCTTTTAAAGAGTTTGGAACAGAAGATATTCCTTCCTCAGTAGCAACTACTACAACCGGAACGGTAAGCAGGGCCATGGTAAGTGATGCCCATAGTATGCCACCGGTTCCAAAAGTAGGAGTTGGCAAAGATTCGCTATAAAATATTTTATCTATGCCTCCTCCGATAAAGTATATAAAAAATCCCAGTCCGAATACCCCGAATACTATTGATGGAACTCCGGCAAGATTGTTTACCGAAATCCTGACAATTCTTGAGAAGATATTATCACTTGTATATTCCCGCAGGAAAACTGCCGTTATTACACCAAGTGGTGTAACTACCAGACTCATAATGAGAACCATTATGACTGTCCCAAAGATAGCAGGGAAAATTCCTCCTTCCGTATTGGCCTCTCTTGGTTCCTCTGATACAAATTCCCAGAACTTAAGGATATAGAAACTGGACTTTGCGTAAATACTCATTTGATTTGGATCATATATGCGGATAATCTGAAAAACCGGCAGAGTTTCATCTCTACCATCAGCCAGCTCGATTACCACCTCTTTCTCTTTTGTCGAAGCATAGAGGTTAGTAAGGGTATCTACTTTTTCTGTATACAACTTTTCAAGTGCTTCTACTTTACCGTTTATAGAGGTAACTTTCTCAATGGTATTATCCGATTGTGACCCTCTCTCCAGGCTCTTCAGCGCGAGTCGATTTTTTTCCATCTTATAGTTAATTTTACCAATCTCTTTTTTTTCAATATGCCTGATTCTTTTGTAAACGGCCTTGCTTTCCTTTAATAAAGGTTTCATATCCGCCAGGCTTATTGGCTCAATGGTGTTGTCATGTTTCACGCCTTTTAAAAAGCCATACATGTTGCCCCACTCACGCCTTTCAATAGTCAATGCTGTTGGGGGGGAATCCTGAATAAGGATAGTTGAATTGTCCACCCATCTGAAGTCCAGACCATAAATGTCTCTATTTCCAACCTTCAATTTTGTTCTATAAGAGTCTTTGTGGTTGGGGATAGGTTCTACCTTAGCGACCTCCCCAATGACAACACTGTTGTCATTCAGCATCAGTCTGGTAATATTGTGTGGCCAGAATATGCCAAGGCCTTTTATCATGATAAGCGCAACCAGTCCAAAGATCATCAAAAGACTGATGGTTAGAGTGCCACCTGACAGCCAGATATATGGACTCCCTGTTTTAAATGTCTTTTTCATAGAAATTTCTATTTTGATAACACTTCGACTCCGCTCAGTGTGACATTGTTTTAAGCGTCTGTGTTACGTCATCTGAGCGGAGTCGAAGGATGGTTTTGCCGCAATAGCGACCTGATTTATTACAAGTGACTATATTTCTTCTTCATTTTCTGCCGTATAAGTTCGGCAATAGTGTTTACTATAAAAGTTGTCATAAAGAGAAGCAGTGCTGCCAGAAATAACACACGGTAAAGTGTTCCCCCAAAAGGTGCCTCCGGTATTTCAACCGCAATATTCGCGGCAAGCGCCCTGAAACCATTAAAGAGGTTCCAGTCCATAATAGGAGTATTACCGGTTGCCATGAGTACAATCATAGTCTCGCCTACTGCTCTTCCGAAACCAAGCATGACTGCAGAGAAAATTGCGGGACTTGCGATAGGCAGGACTATTCTTACCGCTGTCTGCCACGGAACGGCACCAAGTGCAAGGGAGGCGGAGGTGAGATGGTTGGGAACGTTGCTCATTGCATCTTCAGATATCGTAAAGATAATTGGTAATATGGCAAAACCCATTGCAAACCCTACAACGACCGCATTTCTTTGATCGTACCGCAGACCCAGAACATCCAGAAACCATTGCCGATAATCTCCATTAAAAACAAATGACTCAAACAACCCACCAAGATATATAGATAATAAAATGGCCACGATGAAAAATGGAATTAAAAATATAGCCTCTGTTCCATGACGGTACCTGCCTTTTACATATCCGGGAAGAGCTTTCCATATACAAAATGCTCCTGCAATAAAAATTAATAGAAAAATTGGCATTATTATGATTGCCGGAAAAATTCTCTCCATTAAAGGCGCAAGCCAAAGAGCGGCAAGGAAGCCGAGTATTACACTGGGAAGCGCAGCCATAAATTCGATAGAGGGCTTTATAATCTTCTTTAAAGAAGTGTGGAGAAATTGAGATGTGTATAGTGCCGAAAGGATACCGATCGGGATTGCAATAATCAGGGCATAAATAGTTCCTTTAATAGTACCAAAGATAAGGGGTACAAGACTGAATTTTGGCTCAAAATCATCAGACCCTCCCGTTGACTGCCAGACATACTCAGGCTCTTCATACCCTTCATACCACACTTTTCCAAAAAGGGTCTTAAGGGTGGTCTCAGGGTGAGGGTTTGAAATACTCCAATGCGTTAGACTACCCGCGGAATCGGCCACAAGAATACCATTAGCCTTTGGTGAATAAGCGATGGCAGTCGGCATTGTCATTGATCTCAGGTTTAAAAGGGTCTGTTCCGACGTAGCGTGTTTCAGGTAAATTGTTCCGTCGGATGCTGCAGTCACAAAACACTTGTTTCGTGAGGATGGAGCTATAGACGTGATACCGGCCTGGTGTGGCTTGCCGGTATGTACCTTTTTAAGTGACCAACCTGATTGTGATGTTTCGTCTCTTACACGCATCCACGTGCTTATTCCACCTTTCCGGTCTCCTACTACAAGTGAAACATCTCCCAGCAAAAACCCAAGTGATGTTACTGATTCATCAGATACCTTTACCCTTTCCACCAGGAAAGGATTTTCTCTGTCTCTCACGTTTATATGGATTACCTCTCCATGTACAGTTCCGGCATAAAGGTTTTCCGTAAAGTGGTCAATTGCCAGTGATGTTATCTGTAAGTCTCTTCCTTGTTCTGTTGACTTATCAGGTGTTGTTAGCTTATACATCTCAAGCATGGCAGTAATATCGGTTATTATTTCACTTTTCTCTTCTCCACCAAAGAGCTTCTCTTCTATTTCTGTGGATTTCAGGATAAGTCTGCCGTCTGCCGTATAAAAAACGGTAACGGTAGCCTCTTCATCATTCTTTGAGGTAATATATTGTATTCCCTTTCCTCCCTCACTGGTAAAAGCAACTTCTTCATGAGAGACTTGAGGGGTAATAATTCTCTCATCGTCGTCATAGGATACAAAAAAACCAATATTTGCTGTTAAAACCCTGCCGTCATTCGTTCCCATTACAATACGATCTTTGTCTTTACAGACCGCGGTGATGGTTGTCCCTATGATTCCTTTAATACTATGTTTCTTTATCAGTTTACCGTTTAATAGAGAGATAAAATCAATATTGCCATTCTCATATACCGCGTAAGCAATCTCCTGATACTCGTCTATACCGACTGAAACGGCCTTTCCACTCAATGAACAAGTGTTTTTTCCCACTACTTTGGCACCTTTTAAGAGAGGAAAAACCTCCAGGAAGATGAATACAAATAGAGCGAGGATAACAAGTATAACAGCCGCACCACCGAGGGTAATACCCCAGTGGGCGGCTCTGTCTATTAATCTTCTTTTGTTCAAGGTTTTCATAAACTAATTTTATGTATAGGAATTTCAAAGTTGCCACCAAGTCACTAAGACACTAAGTTTTTCTTTGTGGCTTGGTGCCTTAGTGGCGAAAAGTCGCTTCCGGAGGCTTACTTAATTTTCGAAATCTCTTCTTCGATAACTGATACGGGCAATGGGACATAGCCGTCTTTTACAACTACTTCCTGTCCTTCTTTGCTCAAGATATATTTCACAAATTCCCTTACCAATGGATCAAGCGGTTGACTTGGATTTTTGTTGATATACACATAAAGAAACCTTGCTAATGGGTATGAACCGTCCAACACGTTCTCGATTACGGCTTCTTTGTATGAATTCCCTTCCTTAGTAAGAGGCACTGCACGGACACCGGAAGTTTTATATCCAATACCGCTGTATCCTATACTATACCTATCCTCTGTTACACCCTGCACAACGGAGGCAGAACCCGGTTGTTCCTTTACCGTACTCTTGTAGTCGCCCTTAAACAGAGCATGTTTCTTAAAATAACCATAAGTGCCTGAGGCAGAGTTGCGACCAAAAAGGCTTATCGGTCTGTTAGTCCACTCGCCGCTTAAGCCAAGCTGTCCCCATGAGGTAATATCCTCTTTATGTCCGCCTTTTCGTGTCATTGAAAAGATTGCGTCAAGTTGAGGAAAACTTAAGCCTTTAATAGGGTTGTCTTTGTTTACGTATACTGCCAGGGCATCAAGGGATGTCCTTATCTGCGTCGGCTTATAACCATATCTCTTTTCAAACTTATCAACCTCTGTAGGCTTCATTGCCCTGCTCATAGGACCCATCTGGGCAGAACCGACGATTAAAGCCGGCGGAGCGGTTGAAGACCCTTTACCCTCTATCTGAACCTTTACATTAGGATACAACCTGTTAAACCCTTCAGCCCAGAATGTCATCAGGTTATTCATGGTATCTGAGCCTACACTATTCAGATTTCCGGAAACACCGCCAACCTTGTTATAAGGCTTGATACCTGGATCAACCCCTGCTGCTTCTCCTGTAACAGATATACCGGCCAGACATAAACTGAAGAGAGCTACTGTAAGAAAAAGTTTTTTCATCATAACTATTGTACCTCCTTGAAATTAAAATTATTTTTTATCTGATATTCCGTATCTCATATTCCTTCACTGCTTCGTCGGAATCAAAGACTACGGTTTCACTATTCGGTCCGTATCCTATCTTCGCGATGAAATCCGTTCCCATCTCACCGGAGCTTTCAAAACTTGCCTTGCGTTCAGGAGAGGTGAATACGTATACCCTGCCATCTTTTTCAAACTCCTTATAGGCTAAAATTTTAAGATTGTCAAGTGTCTGTTTTATCTGGTTAGAATCATAATTATAGACCGCATTATCGGAATCAAAGACGACTGTTTCACCGTTCGGTCCGTATCCTATCTTGATAATCCCTTTTCCCACTTCCCCTGATTTCTTGAAATCCTCCATTCTGGAGAGCGAGTTGAATACATATACTCTGCCTTCTTTCCTGATCTCTTGATATGTTGCCTTATCTATTGACGCACTGCATGCCTTTGAGCATATAAAAGTACAAATCAACAGACAGAAGCAACACATTGTTAGAAGAGAATTAAAAGACTTTCTCGTCAATGTTAACATTCTATTTCTACTCCTTATAAGTTTTCATAATTAATGTGAAAATACCAGCAGCAACATTACTTAATTCTTAGAAATTATCAACACTGCCTTTATGAAAGAATCTATCAGGCAGACCGGAAAGAGACAGGGGAGGCTGTCTCCTAATTCTCTTAAGGTAATTTTAGAATTGTCTTGTATTAATTAAAGCCGTTTCCAGTGGGGATTTTGCCTGAATATAACACTTTTTATATTTTAACGTTACCTGAGAGAACTATAAACCGACCTGACCTGAGATTCGATCATATGCTTTAGACTATAACAGCACTAAAACGCCATTTGGTACTGTATACGGTAAAAGTACTGTGTGTCATCTGTGGGAGCTGTAGATACAGGCAAGTCTTTCTGCTCTCGCACAAAATTAAACTGCACTTTTTGATTGTGACCGTGACCATTAAAAAACCAATTGACGCCGACAGTTTCCTCTCTTAAAGCGTTTTCATTCCTATTATTATCAAAGTCGATATATGAATATCGACCGGCTACTTCCAGTTTCTTCGGTATCAGAAAATAACCTCCCTGCACAAAAAAACCACGGTCTATTATCTTATTGCTTGCGGCGCCGGCAACATTGTTCCCAATATTATCATATTTCCTCCAGTAAGCCTCCGCGTTTGTTGAAAAACCCTTGTATTTTAACCCATACTCGGCCACAAGACTTGTTCTGTTGACCTCCTTCGCCGTAACCGTTCCGAGAGTCCTTAGCGTCATCGTCTCATCAGCCGCCCCGTCGTATGCGATCGCTGCTGATATGTGAGCCTTTGGTTTCTCAGACCATGCTAAATCGCTTTCCATCTCGCCGATCCCCTTTCCATATGCGCCGAAAGGGTTCCAGGATACCCTTCCGATATAAAGATGTTCGTTGTTGTTATTTGCTGACACGTTTTTACCGTTTCCGTTAAATATGCCCGCGTAATACTCAAACTTTTTATCAAACAACTTACCGTGAATCATTGCGCCGATCTGCCGATCCATGGTAAACTCATCCTGTGCCAGAGAGCGGTCAATCATCTGCTGGTTTGCAGAAGATACCACACGCTGACGGTTAAACGGCACCTTCCATTGACCAAACTGTACCGATAAGGCAGGGTTTTTGTTATAAGATGCCCAGTAATCGAGTAGATGAACCGATGCAGATCCGAGCTCCATCTCAATCTTGTATTTAAAATCTTTATATGCGTAACCGTCCCACTTCAACCTTGATCGGCGGAGCCTGAACGAGCTGTCATCCTGTATGCCCGCATTATTCGCGTTGTCACGATCCGTATAACCGTATCTCATCTGTATCCTTCCGGTCATCTTCATCATGAAATTTTTATCCGCGGTTTCAAAATAAAACCCCTTTTTGTAGCCTAACTTAGGACGCTCCATAAGTTTGGCCCACATTCCCTGGCCTTTCCCTTTTTCAAAATATTCGTCAACCTTCTTTCCAATTACTTCATCATCTATAGGAGTTACATACGATTTGGAAATATCCTCCTGCATCTCTATCTTGCTCTTCAGATTGTTAATCATTCCCATTTGCTTTTGCATCATCTCTTCCATCTTCTTCAATTGCCATTGCATATCATCTCTTTCTTGAGCAGTTACATCCTTTATCGGCTCAAATAATAGACTCATGGTCAAAATAGCAATTACCATAAAACACGTTGTCAGAAATATTCTCACGTTTGCTCTCCTTTTCTTTTATTTTTTTACTGCCAGTTGACTGGAGAGTTTGTATATTTATTGAAAATATTTATTATGCCTCCGGTTGTCCGATAGGTGAGGTTATATTTGATAAGCCACTACCTCCTTTCTGCTTTTATTAATTGAAATAGTATGTATTGAATATTTACTGTGGCTGCATATCCGTTTTGATTGTCTATTTTGACTTTTGATCATTAAACCTGAATTTTTCAGTTTTATCGATTTGTACAACTCTGCCATCTTGTATGATTATCTGAATGTACCCGTATCTAATGTTTTTTATTAAATCCGCGATTTTCAAGAGGGTCTGTTGTTCACTCTCTTTGTTAGAAATTTTCTTAACATTATTTGTCGATTCCATGGCTTTCCTCAATAACTTAAGTATTCGTTATGGTGAAATCGTACTGCTGAATGAAATAATACTTCCGGATTGTTAACTGAGTATAAGGAAAGTGTTAATTTTTGGTTAATTTTGTAAAAAAATTAATTTGTTGATTTAATAGCTAAAGAAATACACTAATGGGTAGCTCTATCAGGAATGTTGCCCCATGACATACTGAGTTGTCCAGTCTGATCCTGCCGCCGTGCTGCGTAACAAATAAATGAGCATTGTATAAACCAAGGCCATCGCCTTTCTTTGTCCTTTCCGAACACATTTCCGTGTGGCCGAAACGCCTGAAAATCTTGTCCTGCATCTCTACAGGTATACCGGGACCAGTATCTGCAACCTTGAGCAGTACAGTTTCGTTAACCGCATCAGCACTTATGACTACACGTCCACCTGATGGTGTGAATTTGAGCGCGTTTGACACCAGGTTGTTAAGCACATGGTAACGCAATCTTTTCATGTCCCATCTTACAACCGGTAATTTAGTTTTAACTACGACAGACAGATCAATTCCTTTTGCCTTTGCCTCGCAACCAAAAGTTTTTTCTATTCCAATGAGCTCTTTTGCAAGATCTTCTATTAATTCGAATTCAACTATCTCTTTTCCGGCTTCCATTTTCGCCATGGTAAGTATGTCTTCTATCAACCCGAACATATCCTCTCCCGAGTCGATGATAATCTTTAGCATATCAAGCCATCTGTGATTTGCATTAGTGGCTTCTATTTCGCTCAACAGGATCCTGGAAAAACCAAGAAGAGCTATCATCGGAGACTTGAGATCATGGCTGATTGCCGAGAGTATCCTGTTATGTTTTTCGATTATTGCTTTTTCATTGTCAGCCATAGTGGCGTTCATTTAATTATCTCTCATATTATTTAATTTTAACTGTGGCAAAATATTCCTAGCCGATTTTTGTCTTGATCTCTTCTATTAATCTTTCTTTTGTGATCTTCTTACTCAAAAAAATAAGGTTTGAATCCATCTTCAGTAAGTTTTTATAATCACGCATTGAAGAATTAGACAGAATAATAATTGGAATATCAGCAAATTCCGGTATGCCCTTTACATACAGGAAGAATGTATCTCCGGTAACCATATCCAGCATTATATCGAGAATGATAAGATCAGGCAGCTTTTCATCCAGTCGCTGAAATGCGTCATCTCCATCATATGCGTGTGTAATTTCGTAGTCAGTACCCTCAAGCATCAATGTATACAGGTCATGATAACGTTGCTCATCTTCTACTATCATTATGTTCTTTTTCACTTGTCAGTTCTCCTTT
>JANLHC010000049.1 GCA_024654465.1 Candidatus Scalindua sp. | reverse complement strand
TCATTCAAAGACTAAAAAGCAAGGTGCGATACGTGGTATGCATTTCCAGTATAAACCGTTTGCAGAAATGAAGCTGATTCGTTGTTTGAAAGGAAAAGTTTTTGATGTTGCTGTTGATTTACGTAAACACTCAAGTACCTATTTGAGTTGGTACGCAGAAATTCTGTCGCCGGAAAATGCAACAATGTTTATAGTTCCTGAAGGCTGTGCTCATGGGTTTCAAGTGTTAGAGCCTGATTCTGAATTACTTTACCTGCATACAGCATTTTATAATCCGGAATATGAAGGCGGTATATTATATGATGATCCTGCCGTTGGTATTGAATGGCCTATGGCTTGCTCAGAAATTTCGGATCGAGATAAGCAGTATGCCTTAATTAATAATAGTTTTCATGGTATAAAAGTATGAGGTGTCGACACTGTAATCATGAATTACAACATGCCTTTTTAGATTTGGGATTTGCTCCTCCATCAAATGCATATTTGACAAAGGATCAATTGACACAGCCAGAGGTCTATTTCCCATTAAGACTTTTTGTCTGCGACTGTTGTTGGTTGGTCCAGACAGATGACTACACAGATGCAGACAAATTATTTAGCTCAGATTATGCATATTTCTCATCTATTTCGCAAAGCTGGCTGGAACATGCTGCAAATTATTCATCTATGATAACCGATCGATTAGGTTTAAATAGTAGTAGTTTTGTTATTGAAATTGCATCAAATGATGGTTATTTATTAAAAAACTTTGTTGAAATCGGTGTGCCTTGTCTTGGTATTGAGCCAACTGATAGTACTGCAGATGTCGCTGAGAAATCAGGTATCCCGATACTCAGGGAGTTCTTCGGCGAAGCAATTGGGGAACAATTAGCCTCTGATGGGAAGCAGGCAGACTTGATAATTGGTAATAATGTTTATGCACATGTGCCTGATATCAATGATTTTTCTGCGGGTATGAAGGCCGCACTTAAACCTGAAGGGACTATAACTCTTGAGTTTCCTCATCTTATGCGGCTCATAGAGTACACTCAGTTTGACACGGTGTACCATGAACATTATTCATATCTTTCATTGTCGATAGTATGTCTACTCTTTGAAAATGTAGGATTGAGAGTTTTTGATGTCGAAGAGTTATCCACTCATGGTGGAAGCCTTAGAGTTTATGGTTGCCATCAAAATGATCCTCGATCAACCAGTTCTACTGTAACGGAGTTGATTAAAATTGAAAAAGAACAAGGACTGAATTCATTAGAGAAATATTTAAGCTTCCAAAATCGGGCGAATAAAGTAAAAAATAATTTGCTCTCTTTTCTTTTGGAACAAAATGAAGCAGGGAAGAAAGTTGTCGGGTATGGCGCGGCAGCCAAGGGCAATACCTTACTCAATTATGCAGGGGTAAAACCGGATTTGTTGCCCTTCGTTTGCGATGCGGCACCGTCAAAGCAGGGGAAATTCCTGCCTGGTAGCCACATACCTGTTTTACCTCCTGCAGAATTACAAACGGTAAAACCGGATTGGGTGCTTATTTTTCCGTGGAACATTGCTGGCGAAGTGATAAAACAGCACGGTTACATTCGAGAATGGGGTGGGCAGTTTGTGACGGCTGTGCCGGAGTTGGAGGTTCAATGAAAGATCGGATTTTCTATACAAGACCTTCTATCACTGAAAAGGAAGTTTCTTATTAGGAAAACAGGCATGACATAAATGAATTAATTTTAGACAGGATTGACAGGATAATCGGGATGAAATAAGGTAGCTTTTATCATGTTAATCCTGCATATCCTGTCTAAGATAGTTGAACTATCACCATAAATCTTTGTGTCTTGGTGGCTTTGGATGAGGAAACAGAAGGACTTTCTTTTCCGACATAAAAGAAAATTGGAAAGTTTATCAAAAGGCTTTCCTGAGAGGTAAATAGATGATAGATATTTTAGAGAAAAAACATAGTATGTTGGTTGCTGAGTTTGACCGCTATTTAAGCTGTATATTGATTGAGAATAATATTGGG
>JANLHC010000109.1 GCA_024654465.1 Candidatus Scalindua sp. | reverse complement strand
CGTTTTAGAAGATAATAAAGCTTACCAGATGTATTAAAATTCTCTGCCTTGTGGAGAGCTTCTTTGCCTATTCCAAAGAAGACATCTGCCCTGGCAGCCGTTTTGATATCACTTTTGGTATCATGCCCCAGAACAAAGAATGCTTTTTCTACTTGTCCTTCTGTTTCTATTACGACAAATCCGAGCCCTCCTGGAGGGAAAAGTCCTTCACCGGTAGCAATGCTCCGCATCTGTGTAGCAGGAAAACCTATTGAACTGTTGTAAACTGTATGATCCCATTTTCTTTTCACATCGTCACCGAAAACGGCAAATCCATAGCCAGTAAACTGAACCGTTCCATCGCTTCCCTTACCATTAGCCTGAAATATCCTGAAATTTTTGGCAATAAACTCGCTCAGCTCCTGTGGGCTCTTGCTACTAACGTATCCATCCCTGAAAAGGTTTAACGTTTCTATCTGTTTTTCGGGAGTAAAGCCTATTGATTTAAAGGTGTCAGGATATGACTTAACTTTTTTAAAGTATTCCCTGCTATTGTCTATTGCGTAAAGCAATTCTATCCTACCATAATCATCTCTAAATCCTGGAATCTGGTTTGAGTCGGTAATTTCTGCAAAACCAGTTCCGGTTTCTATTGGCAATAATGGTGTTTCTTTCACCGTAGTGGTTGTACACCCTGCCTGGAAGATCATAACCAGAAGCGCAACGGCCAGCAAACGATAAAGAGTGTTGTTTTTTTGTATCATAAACTTAATACTCCTTCCTAGAATAAATGTTGTTATGTGTAATTCGTGTCTAAACTTAGTGTTTAAAGTGCCTTTCACCGGTAAATACCATTGCGATTCCATGTTCATTTGCCGCATCTATCGATTCCTGGTCCTTTTTGGAGCCACCGGGTTGTATTATGGCAGTAATTCCTACCTTAGCCGCAATGTCTATACAATCCCTGAAGGGGAAAAAGGCATCAGAAGCCATAACCGCTCCCGCAGTTCTACCACCTGATTTGCTGATTGCAATGTTTGTGGAGTCAACACGGCTCATCTGGCCCGCTCCAACACCAATAACCATCTTATCCTTTGTGAAAATTATTGCATTTGATTTAGCGTGTTTGCAGACCTTCCACGCAAACAGCATTTCCTCTATTTCTGCCTCTGACGGAGCTTTTTTAGTAACTACCTTCAACTGATCTTTGTCACCGGAATTCATATCTTTATCCTGAACCAATACCCCCCCGACAACGCCTCTGAAATCTTTTATGTCCTTCTTTACGGGTGAATCACCCAGTGAGTCTAATTTCAACAATCGAAGATCTTTTCCCCAACCTCGCTTTGTAGTCAAAATCTCAATAGCCTTATCATCAAATCCCGGAGCTGCAATTGCTTCAACAAAATGACCCGGTTCTGTAATGGCCTCTGCAGTCTTCTCATCAACTCTCCTGTTTAAGCTCAGTATACATCCAAAAGCGGAAACGGTATCAGTGCTGTATGCTTTTGTAAAAGCGTCTTTAAGGTTTTCTGCGCACGCGACACCACATGGATTAGCATGTTTGATTAAGACTGCAGATGGTGTGTCGAACTCCTTAACAATTTCAATGGCAACATCAGTATCCAATATGTTATTGAAAGACAACTCCTTACCGTGCAACTGTTCCGCATTTGAAATACATGGAACATTAAAGCCTTTATAGGCATAAAATGCTGCTGTCTGATGGGGATTTTCTCCATATCTCAAGTCCTGCTTTTTATGCAGTTCAATATTTAACGCGTCCGGATAAGCTTCTTTATTATCCCTGTTAAAATAATCAAAGATTATCTTATCGTACTGACTGGTATGTTTGAACGCCTCAGTAACCAGCTCATAACGTGTCTCATATGTGAGATCACCGTCTTGTTCTTTTAATTCGTCCAACAGCGTATCATAACGCTCAGGATTTACTACAATTGCAACGTGTTTGAAATTCTTAGCAGCAGACCTGATCATGGACGGTCCACCAATATCAATATTTTCAACCGCCTCTTCCTGAGATACATTGTCTTTACTGATAGTCTTTTCAAACGGATAGAGGTTAACGACAACCAGGTCTATTGTGCCAATCCCTAAATCTGCTATCTGTTTCATGTGACTTTCGTTGTCCCTTACGGCAAGCAGACCGCCATGGATCTTAGGATGAAGTGTCTTTACCCTGCCGTCCATTATCTCCGGAAAACCTGTATATTCTGACACATCGGTAACGTCAATACCATTTTCCCTGATCGATTTAGCAGTACCCCCGGTTGACATAATCTTAACGCCAAGATCTGCCAGACCTTTAGCAAGTTCAATTATTCCCGTCTTGTCAGAAACACTTATCAGAGCGGTTTTTATCTTTGCCATAAACAACTCCCTTCCATTGCTGATTCCTTAGATTATTCAGTGTAGATATATATGCATAACTGCCGTCTCTACCGCAAATTCATTAAATAAAGTCTAGCATAATACACTTTCACGTACATCTAAACATATTTAAAAATAGAAAAAAATGCTACCAAAACCGCCTTATTAAGTCAAAACAATAAGCGTAATAATTTTCCTTGCTAGACATAAACATGTTTGATAGTATCAAATTTCCTTTCTAACCGCCTGACAAACACAGGTTTTGTAACGGAAATACGATGTTACGATACGGTTATGTTATAAAGACTATTCACACCAGGATGTTAATTTTGACAAAGAAAAATTACTGAACTATTCCGGTCATTAATCGATATTGTCATAAACTTAAATAAAAGGTGAAAATTATGAAAAAGAAGTACATATATTTTTTCGGTAACAGCGGTGCTGATGGCAATGCCAAAATGAAGGATCTTCTTGGCGGCAAGGGCGCTAACCTGGCAGAGATGGCAAATATGGGGTTCCCTGTGCCTTCCGGATTTACCATTACAACTCAGGCATGCGATGCATATAATAACAATAATAAAAAGTACCCTGCAGGACTTCAAGGTGAAATTGATAGAAACCTCTCCCGCCTTGAACGTGAAATGGGCGCAAAATTAGGAGACGCAAAGAACCCCTTGTTAGTGTCAGTAAGAAGCGGTGCCGCTGCTTCTATGCCGGGGATGATGGACACGGTACTAAACCTGGGATTGAACCCCGATTCGATACAGGGTCTAATCCATAAAACAAATAATAAAAGATTTCCATGGGACGCGTACAGACGATTCATAAATATGTTTGGCAATGTTGTGATGGGTATGAAGCATCATGACTTTGAGGAAATATTTGACCGACACAAGGAAAAGGCGAATGTAGAAAATGACACGGACCTTAATGCGGAGCAATTGAAGGAGATCTGTGAGGATTTCATTACTCTCTACAAAAAAAAAACCGGTACCAATTTCCCAACAGACCCTAAAGAACAATTGCGTAAAGCGATTGTAGCTGTTTTCGATTCCTGGAATAATCCAAGAGCGGTAAAGTATAGGAAAATATACGAAATCAGTGGTTTAATGGGAACCGCTGTAAATATACAGGCTATGGTATATGGAAATACCGGTAACAACTCCGCAACAGGTGTGTGCTTTACCAGGAATCCATCTACCGGCGAGAACAAATTTTATGGAGAGTTCCTGCTGAACGCGCAGGGTGAGGACGTCGTAGCCGGCATACGAACGCCGGAACCAATAAGCGATTTGGCAAAAGAGTTGCCCGCCGCATATAAGAAACTGGTAAATATAAAAAACAAATTAGAGAAACACTACAAAGATCTGCAGGATATGGAGTTTACGGTACAAGAAGGAAAGTTGTTTATGCTCCAGACACGCAATGGGAAACGGACCACACAGGCGGCGGTTAAGATAGCAGTGGATATGGTAAAGGAAAAGCTTATCGACAAAGAAACCGCTATCAACAGGATAGACCCAAACCAATTAGACCAGCTACTACACCCAACATTCGATCCGAAAGCTAAAAGAGATGTGATTGCGTCAGGTCTACCGGCATCACCGGGAGCAGCTTCCGGTAAAGTAACATTCCACGCCGATGAGGCAGAGGCATTAGCGGCAAAACATGAAAAAGTCATACTGGTAAGAATTGAGACCTCACCCGAAGACATTGGAGGCATGCATGTCGCGCAGGGTATACTTACAACCAAGGGAGGCATGACCTCACACGCGGCTGTAGTTGCCAGAGGGATGGGAACATGCTGTGTGGCCGGATGCGGGAGCATCCAGATTGATTATGAGAAAGAGGAATTTACTGTAGGCGACAAAACTATTAAAAAAGGTGATTACATCTCTCTGGATGGATCTCGTGGTGAAGTCATACTGGGACAAGTGCCCACAGTAGAACCGACACTCAGTGGGGATTTCAGCAAACTTATGAAATGGGCTGATGAAGTTCGCAAGCTTAAGGTCAGGACAAATGCGGATACACCTTATGACGCGAAGAGAGCCAGAGATTTTGGCGCCGAAGGTATAGGACTGTGCCGCACAGAACATATGTTCTTTGGTGAAGATCGTATTGATTACGTCAGGCAGATGATACTTACGGCAGGAAACGTTACCAGTCTGCAAGTGGCGGTTAATGAGGCGGAAACTGAGCGTGGTAAAGCGCCAAAGAGAAAACAATCTTCATTGAATAAAAAAATAAAGTATATAAAAGCAAAACTCAAAGCATCACAAAAGTTATATAAAGGCGCACTGAATAAGTTACTGCCCATGCAAAGAGGTGATTTCGCAAAAATCTTTAAGGTCATGAACGGGTTTCCTGTAACTATTCGACTTCTCGATCCGCCATTACATGAATTTCTGCCCAAAGAAAAGCATTTACAAGTTGTACTTGCAAAAAAAATGGGAATGATTCTTAAAGAAGTGAAAGACAGGGTTGACAGTCTCAATGAAACCAACCCGATGTTGGGTTTAAGAGGGTGTCGTCTGGGTATTATCTACCCGGAGATTTATCAAATGCAGGTAAAGGCAATAATTGAAGCAGTATGTGCTGTAAAAAAGAATGGCATCAAAGTGATACCAGAGATAATGATCCCCCTTGTAGGCACGGATGAAGAGATGCATGTCCTTAAAGAAGATGTTACAATGATAGCAAACGAGGTATTAGCAAAAAAGGGTGTAAAGACAAGCTATAAGATCGGAGCAATGATAGAGATACCAAGAGCAGCTTTAACCGCCGACCGTATAGCTAAATACGCTGAATTTTTCTCATTTGGTACTAACGATTTAACCCAGATGACATTTGGATATAGCCGTGACGATGTCGGCTCTTTTGTACCACAGTATACCGAACGCGGAATATTGGATAAGGACCCTTTTCAAGTCCTCGACCAGGATGGTGTAGGACAGTTAGTTACAACCGGTATTAAAAAAGGGCGACAAGTGAGGCCAGGTCTTAAGATAGGAATTTGTGGTGAACACGGAGGAGAACCTTCTTCCATACAATTCTGCCACAGGAGCGGTATGGACTATGTAAGCTGTTCACCCTTCAGGGTACCAATCGCACGCTTATCAGCTGCTCAAGCAGCAATAAAAGGAAAAATATAGATGGAAAGTTTTCGCGCTGAGAAGTACAAGAAATCTCCTCAACTGACAAGAGTAAACTTTATCCTGAAATCTATTAATTTTTTAAAGGAAGTTTTTTCATGGTACTTTTATGAAAAGAACACCCTTGAGGTTAAAATAAAACAGAAGGACAAACAATTAGACGAGCTGAAGTCACAATTAAACATTGTGAACCATATGTATGAAGAAGGAAGAAACCTTTTGAAGGAGCAGAAAAGAGATCTTGAAGAGATGCTGAAGGCGGAACGTAAAGGCGCAAACATCCCTTCTCTGTTACAGTTAGACAGGAAACAACCAAAGATATCTCAAAGATCCAGGATAAAGATCAATAAACTGAAGGCAAAGATAGAGAGGCTGACAAAAGCAGGTATTCCTACTGCGCTGGATGGGTATTATGAAATTGGTCTGATCTCCTATTACAATGACCGAATTGGTGAAGCAATCAAACAGTGGGAGACAGTAATCGCACTGGATAAGCACAATATAAGTACCAATCATAATCTGGGAATAGCTTATTACAAGATCGGGATGTATGATCTTGCCATTTCAACGCTAAAAACGATTGTAAATAACAATCCTAAAGACCACACTCCATATTATTGCCTTGGGCTTGCTTATAACAAAATGCAGAATTTTGTATCTGCAATTCCTGAATTCAAAAAAGCCCTAACATTTGAGCTCAATGATGAAGCCATTTACTACAATCTTGGTCTGGCTTATGAGCATAATGAGGAAACGGATGAAGCAATTAACACCTACAATAAAGTAATTGAACTTAATACAAAGCATATCGATGCAACTTTTCATCTTGGCGTCCTTTATAGAAAAAAAGGATTATTTGATAAAGCAATTACCGAATTTAAAAAGATCATTAGCGCTAATACCTTTAATGTAAAGGCATACTATTATCTGGGGTGTTGTTACGAAGAGAAAGGATTGACGGCAAACGCTAAGAAAGAATTTGTGAATGCCCTTAAATCTGACCCGCAACACATTCCTTCGCTTTACAGCCTGGGTATTATTTATGTAAAAGATGGGAACAGCAAAGACGCTGCTTCTAATTTTAAGGCCATCCTGGAAATTGACCCACATAACCATAACGCGCATTACAATATGGGACTTTTTTATTATAAGGAAGAGAGATACGATGAGGCGATTGCCGAATATAAAGAAGCGTTAGATAAGAAGAATGACAACGCAGATATTTATTACAATATGGGACTCGCTTATTCTAAAAAGAAGCTTTATGAAGACGCGATTTCAGCTTTTAAAAATGCGCTTAATACCAGAAACAAACATGTAGATGCCTTACACGAATTGGGCAATTCGTATAGTTGCATTGGAAATCACGAAAAAGCTATTTCGCTGTTTAATAAGGTTTTAACACTGAACCCTGACAATGCAACGTGTTGCTTTAACCTGGGCAATGCTTACCGGGCGGACAAAAAAGGCAATGAGGCATACACCGCTTATAAAAAAGCGCTTGAAATCAATCCTAGCTATGCTGAAGCCTGGAATGCTATAGGTATTATATACAGAGCAAGAGGGAATCATGATGAAGCTGTTCACGCACACAAAAAAGCGCTGGAAATAAACCCATCCTACGCAGAGGCATGTAAAAATCTTGGTGTTTTGTGTGATGACAACGGAGAATTTGAAGACGCAATTACTCATTACAATAAAGCCACTAAGCTCAAATCTGATTATGACGAAGCATACAATAATCTTGGAGTTGTATATTCTAAACAGGGCAACATAGATAAAGCCATATCATTTTATAAAGCAGCCCTTGATTTAAATCCGAATTATGCGGAGGCGTATAATAATCGTGGAGTCGCGTATGACAGTAAAAATATGTTCAACGAAGCTATAGAACAATACAAAATTGCAATTGAAAACAAATCTGAATATGCTGAGGCATATAATAATCTCGGCACCACTTACGTAAAAAAGATAATGCTCACTCAGGCAATTACACAATATAAAAAAGCTATCAGAATTAATCCTGAATACTCTGAAGCGCACTTTAATCTCGGTGTCGCTTATAACAAAAAAAAGATGTATGACAACGCAATTGCATCGTTCAGGAAAGCCATAGAATTAAATCCGGACGACGAAGCAGCGCATTACAATCTCGGCATAGTTTACAGCAAAAAACGAATGTACAATGAAGCTATTCTTGAATACAAGAAAGTAATTGAGTCAAATCCAAACTTGCCGGATGTTCATTATAATTTAGGGGTAGTATACCGGGAGAAAGGAATGTATCTTCAGGCGAAGAGAGAAGTTTCATTGTATAAAAAACTGAATAGTCATAAAAAATGATTCATGTAATATCTCCCTGAGTGTCCCTATGGCCCTTTTAGCATCTTCGTATCTCACTTCTAATCTTTCCACACCACCGCCTCCTCTAATGCCATCTTCTTAAATCCTTCAGAGACGGTAGAGAAATCGACAATTTCTACCTTATAAGGGATATTCATCTCCTCTATATGTTCACGTAGTAAGACCAATTTCCTCCTGTCAACACCGTCTCCTACAATTAGTCCCACATCAACATCAGAAGTAGTTACAAACTCCCCTCTCGCCCTGGAACCAAACAACACAACCTTTACATCCTCATCCTTAAGAAAGTCTAAAAAAACCTCTCTTAGCTTCTTGAGAGGGTATAAAACATTACAAATCTTATCGCTCATATTATTACATACGTAAAAAAACAAATAAAAATCTGTTACTTCTTCTCCTTGTAGTTCTTGATTGCCGCTTCAATAGCTTCCTGAGCCAGAACCGAACAGTGCATCTTATTTGGTGGCAAGCCATCCAGCGCCTCAGCTACCGCTTCGTTTGTAATTTTCTCGGCCTCATCTAATGTCTTATTTTTAATCATCTCAGTCGCCATGCTGCTTGTCGCAATAGCGGCGCCACAACCAAAGGTTTTAAACTTCGCATCTGTTATTTTATCGTCCTCTACTTTTATGTACAACCTCATTACATCACCACAAGCGGGATTACCCACGGTACCTACGGCATCTGCATCCTTTATATCACCCATATTTCTGGGTTCCATAAAATGATCCATCACTTTTTCACTGTATGGTCCATTCATATCATCAGACATAAATCAAACTCCTTTCAACTAAAAAAAACGGAGGGTTTAACTATTACGAGTATGTCAATCCACCGAATCAACTGTTCAGGTAGATTCTCCGGAAGACCTCCACATCGTTAGTAAAGAAATCACAAACTGTATAAAGAAACCAATTACCGTAAAAACGCCTCCAATAAATACGGCAATTGCAAAGACTGGTATTCGTTTTGTTAACCACCAGGAAAACACATCCATCAACAGAGATCCAAAAGGGAAGATCAATAAGATCATTTTAAGTTTTTCATTAATCGGCGTAAACAAAAAAATTATTCCACTTAAGGCAAAAACTACACCTATGCTGATCATATGGATATGACTAAGTGTTATAAGTCTGGGTATTGATATACCATTATTTATCCTTGTAAAAACAGCGCTGACAGTTGATAACGTATCAAACGGCGCAAACGCCGCAGCTCCACCGGCAGTGTGACAAAGCAGACAATTTTTCAGTATGATACTTTTCGCTTCATTAGACTTCTCTTTTTCGGCGCCTCCCTTTGCCCAGTTAATCAGGCTATTTCTTTCGTACTCATTATCAAGATGTTCCCTCATGGTACCATTGAGTTTAGACTCGACAAGTAAAACGTCCGGTTGACCGTAATAAGTCAAAACTATATCTTGAAGTGAGAACCCGGCTATTCCGTCAGCCCTGTTGTATGTAAAAAAAACGTTTAACTGAGAAAAAGCGAACCCTACTCCCATACAAATCAGAAAAAGGGTACATAATAACTTCCCACTCACAGGTAACGTATTCAGCCTGAATTCACGTAATCTAATCATTCAAAACTTTCAAGGCATTTTCTAACAATGAATAGATTTCCCGGAATCAAGTTTATGAGTCTTCATATTTCTACTCTCAAATGTAACGTATTCATCATAGCCGGCCTCACCTGCAAGCGATATTGCCTTATCGAAATCTCTACCCACATCACCAGGAGTATGAGAATCAGAACCGAAAACAATAGGTATATCGAATCTCTTATAAACCTTTAAAATTTCGCATGAAGGATAAATCTCATTCACCGGTTTTCTCAAACCGGAAGTATTAATCTCTACCGCAACTCCGCACTCTTCAAATACCTTCGCGGTATTCTCTAGATCCTCCAGTAGTTCGTGGCTTGGCCGGTTACCAAACTTCTTAACGAGATCACAATGTCCGATTATATCAAAAAGCAAAGTGCGGGCAGATTTACGTAGTAATTCAAAATACTCCTTATAAACTAAATCGGCATCCTTACTATCCCATTTTTCACGTTCTCCCGGATGATCGAAAGCCCACTCTCCAATGTAATGTACAGAACCCATTACATAATCAAAATCATGCTTTGTTAAAAGCTCTTTGGTATAAGATACAGACTCAGGAGTAAAGTCAGCTTCTATTCCTAACTTAATCCTAATCTCCGGAAATGACTTTCGTAGTGCCAGAACCTCATTTACATAATCAGGAAGTTCATCAAGTGCCATCGCCAGTCCAAGTTCCTTACCACTATCACCACGTAAAGGCAGATGGTCATTAAAACCTATTTCATCAAGTCCGCAATTTATTGCCGCCCTTACATAATCAACCGCTTCTCCATCTGCATGGCCGCATCGACTTGTATGTATGTGATAGTCTATCACTAATTAGTCCTTTTTTTACTCTTGTAAGCATCTAAGC
>JANLHC010000107.1 GCA_024654465.1 Candidatus Scalindua sp. | reverse complement strand
AATATGAGAAACATATACCTCTCCGGTAAAATTCCCGATAATACCCTGTCCACGCCAATCCTTAAATCTGGTGTTTTCATCGTATTTACCTGTCAACACTCCCGATGCAAGCGGGCTGTAACAAATTATACCAATTTCATTTTCTATGCAAAATGGAAGCCTGTCTTTCTCTACATCTCTTTCCAGCATACTGTACATTGGCTGAAGAGAGACTATCTGACCGTATTTGATACTTTCCTTCATTTGATCAACCGAATAATTGCTCACTCCTATATATCGAATCTTCCCTTCCTTCTGTACCTGCAGGAGGGTATTCATCGTCTCTTCAACAGGTGTACTTTCATCCGGCCAGTGAATCTGATACAAGTCTATGTAATCGGTACAGAGTCTTTTCAGGCTCAAGTCTATCTCTTCTAAAATTGATTCTCTGGTAGCCCTCTTTCTTATCGCCTTTAACTCTTCTTTATTCCATACCAATCCGCATTTTGTTGCGATTATTACATCTTTACGTTTTGATTGCAGGGCCTTACCTAATAGCTCTTCAGAATATCCAAAGCCGTACACCGGGGCAGTATCATAAAAATTAATGCCCAGATTGATTGCCTTTTCAATGGAACGAATAGAGCTCTCTTCGCCTTCAGTGTCCCAGAAGGGTTCTCCCCCTATTCCCCACGCACCAAAACCAATGACGGAGACATTTAAATCACTTTTTCCGAGTTGTCTGTATTCCATTATATATTTAATAAATATATCTGTTATTATTAGCAGAGCTTAATCATGTCCTGTCACAACGATATTCAGGATGTTAATTCTAGTGAGAATATATTCTAAATAAAAGTAAAATATTACCGTAAAGACCAAATGCATTATTCTGCAACCTTCTCACCTTTAACAAGAGGAACAAATCTTACCGGGATTGTATTTTTAATATTAATTTTTCCGTCTTCACTTTTTTCCACAATCAGCAGATCCTGACTATAAGAATTATTATCAACAGGAATTACCATCCTTCCTCCCGGTTTAAGTTGTTTTATTAAGGAATCAGGAATCTTTGGTGCGGCGGCTGTAACTATTATGGCATCGAATGGTGCTTTTCCCGGCAAGCCGAGTCCACCATCTGATATCTTTACTTCTACATTATCGTATTCCAGACTTTTCAACCGTTCAGCAGCCTGAATCCCTAGCTCTTCAATTATTTCTATAGTATATAGCTTCTTAACGATAGTAGATAGGACAGCAGCCTGGTAACCTGAACCGGTTCCAATTTCCAGTACGATATCATCATTATCGACATCAAGCAATTCAGTCATCAACGCCACTATGTATGGTTGGGAGATCGTTTGCCCTAACCCTATTGGTAATGGCTGGTCAAAGTAACTGCCCCGTCTGTATCTTACCGGTACAAACAGATGTCTCGGCACACTATTCATCGCATCGAGAACTTTCTTGCTTTTTACTCCACGTGCCACTATTTGTTGCTCAACCATCATCTCTCTTTGTTGAGCATAGTCATCTTCTGTGGATTTTGCTTCCTTGCCGTTTACAATCGAAATGTCGCCCTTATTTATAAAAGGGCGGAAACTGTAAAAGATGCATGATATAATAATCACGATTATTATAAGGGCTAAAAATTTCATTTTTTCACATAGACTAAAAGATTTACGCATAAATTATAACACCACAGCAAACAGTGTCAAGAAAACGAAAAACTATAAATACAGAGGTTCTTCTTGCATCAGGACTGTTTTATAATTATACTCACATCCTGAATATAATTGGGATAAGCACTCTTCATTTAAGATGGAAAAAATAAAGAAAATAAAGAACTTAAAAGAAGAATGTTTTGTTATTGATACAAGCATTTTTACTAATCCGGATGTATACATTACTTTTGGAA
The DNA here is from genome assembly GCA_024654465.1 of Candidatus Scalindua sp. GTDB lineage: Bacteria > Planctomycetota > Brocadiia > Brocadiales > Scalinduaceae > Scalindua. The sequence goes on along the minus strand of JANLHC010000107.1, from coordinate 6,313 downwards.
GAACACCAACTACTGCTCTTAAAAATTTCCTGAAGCTGATATCAAAACTTGAATCTCCTAACTTTTATATGCCACCATCGATTTACGAAGAACTCATGGATTTTGTAGATATCGACAAAATATCAAAAGATCTTCAGGTTAGAATTTTCCAGAAGCCGCCGATGAAGTACGAGATGAATGTTCCCGCTTTCCTGCTTTATGAGTTAATAGAGGATGTGCGTCATCGAATTGATAAGGGCTTAAGGGTGGCAGAACAGGCTGTTAGAGAAGTAGTAAATGATAACAAACCTGATACGATAAATAACCTCAGAAAAAAATACCGTTCAGCATTAAGAGAAGGAATTATTGACAGCAAGGAGGATGTCGATCTAATATTACTGGCAAGGGAGTTAAATGGCATTCTGGTTACTGCTGATAAAGGGATAATTACCTGGGCCGACAAGCTGGGAATTCGTTATGTCGAATCACGCAATCTTCGTGGGATCATAAACAGTCTAATCAAAATGTGAATGGCCATCCCAGTGTTTTTGAATCACTTCATATGAAGGGAAACATTTTCTGACAAATTCTACATGCCAGTGTTTCCCAACTTTTTCATGCCGAACCGGACTGGCAGCTACTTTACACTTATGAAAATGTTCAAATAATTTCTTGATGTTCTGCTTTTTGTTGAATCTTACTTTAAATTTTTCAGTTATCATCTCTCCACCTGCCACCTTCTTCACACTTTCAAAAAGAGGCTGCAGCAAGGCGTCCCCTGCTTTTTTAAGAAATTCCTCATTTAAAGGTAAGTCGTGCTCTAGAATATAAAAAATTGATCTTAACATTCTGTTAGTAAAAAACTCTGCTTGATACTCTATCATTAATGAAGAAGTCACCTTCATATCTCTCAGGCACGATCCCTCTGTAACATATTTTACTGTCTTCTCCGATGGATCTGTTGGCTTAAATACCAGTCCCTCACACCCTTTTTCGTTCAGACCCTGAATGTGTTTCTTTAGATCTTTAACATCAGAAGAAGTATATCTGCCAAAACGTGTCACGGTCGGAATTTTGTACTCATCAAACAGCTTATATCTTTTTCTCATGGGAATTTGCCGATCACTATTTTTGTTTCTTATGTCAAATGCAAAAAAACTAACGTCCTCGGTCACATAAGGAGGTGATTCTCCATTGTATGGGTTCTCAGGCCCTGCTATTTCACCGCATACAATCAAATCGGGATTTTCTTTAAAAAAGTTTTCATAATCAAAAAAATCTACTAATCTATCGGTACTGAAGGGACAAACATAACTCCCTCTGGTAAAGGCAAACACTTGATCCTGAACCTTCACAATTCTCACATTATAGCCATCTACCTTTTCCTCTACGTAAAACGGATTATTAAAAGCCAGCTTGACACCATTCTCCAGATGCATAATCCTTGCTATACGCGGAAAGTCATAGATCACTCCTGAATCAGTTACTACTGTCCCTTTTTTTAAGTCTCCTACTTTTTTAACTACCCTATAGTAAGTAATCCCATCAAACTCTTCGGGAATTATACTGTGACCATCTAAAGACTCATTCCATAAGTCTTCCGTTATATTTACCTTTGAAACGATTTTCAGGATACTCATATTTAATAGAATTTTTGAATAAGAAAGTCAGAAAATATATAAAACTATAATTGTGGATTATCGCATAAACTTTATTATATTGCAAAGCCTGTAACCTTCATTTTTTTACAGGAGTTCCCCCAAAAACCCTTCCTGAAAAGTCATAACCTATTGTTAAATTATGTGATATAGAATTTAGAAAGTGTCAAACATTGATTTTGAAAAATTGGGGTATTTTTTTGTAGGGATTTTAAAAGACCGCCTCCTATGGTATAAATGGACTCAATAACCGGTAAGTAGTTGAACCATATAATAATACCAAAGGAGGCTTGAATGGAATATAGCAAAGTTGCTAGTAGATTACGAGAGCAAATCGGGAGATTTTCGGGGGAACTTTCAAAAGAATTGCCCAAAGTAAGCAAGCGATTGGTATCTGAGCTTGTTTATGGCATCCAAGCAAGTCAATCGGTCGTTTTGACAAAAGTAGGCAGGGTATTGGAGGAGAATATTTCGATCAAGAAGACAGAGGAGCGGCTTTCACGTCAGTTAGGTCGTAAATTTCTGAGGTCTGCAGTGCAACATAATCTATTGAAGGAAGGCTCCTCCCGTATACATAGGGATACGCTTTTAATATTCGATCCGAGTGATTTGAGGAAAAAGTATGCGAAGAAGATGGAGAATCTTTGTACGATCAGGGATGGAAGCGAGAAGGAGTTGGGTACGAGTTATTGGTTATGTCATGTGGTTGGATTAAAGAACAGGTCAGAAGAAATCAATAATTTCTTAATTTTGGTTTTTCTGAATGAAGTGAGTCTCAGATAGTTCAAGTTTTGCTTGCTTTTTCCGTAATACAGAATAGAATGAAATGAGTACATTTAAAAGGCGTCAGTATTCTAACGTGAGTCATTTCAGCAAGTTGTCTGCCGATTCATATTTTCATGGAAGGCGACTTCCAATCTGAAAATGATAATCTGGTAGACAGTAACAACATGATTCAATAGAATTGGAAACAAACATTTATGAAAGGAGAATGGTAAATAATGTCAAGCTTACAGGCAGTAACAAACGAAGATTTCGAACAAGCTGTTATTCAGGCGGATACACCCGTCCTGGTTGATTTCTACGCGGATTGGTGTGGCCCATGCAAGACACAGGGACCTATTCTTGGCCAATTAGCTGAGGAATTTGATGGGAAGGTTAAATTCGCAAAAGTTGATATAGATGCAGATGGAAACAAAGATCTGGCAGTAAAGTATGGTGTTTTGTCTGTGCCTACCCTTATACTATTCAGCAATGGTGAAGTGAAGGAAACAATGATAGGTGTGACAAGCAAGAGCAAACTTAAGCAAAAACTTGAAGAGGCTTAATAAGGAAAGATCAATATGGAAAGTTTTTTACAAGGGCTGGAAGGCTACCTTGGTTCGTCTCCGCTTCTTGCCTTCATAGCGGTTTTCCTGGGTGGTGTGCTTACCAGCTTCACTCCCTGCGTTTACCCGATGATACCGATAACGATCGCCTATATTGGTGGACGCAGCGGTGATTCTAAACTAAAGGGACTTTCCCTCTCGCTGTTTTATGTGTTAGGAATGGCAGTAACATATGCCGCACTGGGTGCGTTTGCAGCTTTGACAGGTAAATTCTTCGGATCTACCTCCACAAATCCCATACTTTACATTGTCGTCGCCAACGTCTTTATCTTTTTAGGTTTGTCAATGTTAGATGTTATTACAATACCTATGCCATCTTTTTTGGCTGGCAGACAAACTGGTAACAAGGGTGGACGTATCGGCGCATTCCTGGTTGGCCTTCTCGCGGGAACCGTTGCTGCGCCATGTACCGCACCAGTGCTGGGGGTTGTCTTGACATTTGTTGCCGCAAAGCAGCAGGTTGCCTACGGTGTCGGCCTACTCTTTGTTTTTTCTATAGGGTTAGGCACTCTCTTAATAATCGCAGGTACTTTTGCCGGTTTTATGTCGAGTCTGCCAAAGAGTGGAAACTGGAGTGTAATTATCAAAAAATTCTTTGGATGGCTGATGATTGCAATAGGCGAATATTTCCTGATAGAAGCAGGAAAACTATTAGTATAATTAATAGTAATTCCATGCATCCCCAATTCACTGAGTGGGGAAAACTGATTTTAAATATTAACAATTAACAAAAGGAGAAAACCATGCCAACAGAAACCAGTGAAGTATATGAATGTGAAATATGTGGTGCAATAGTTGAAGTAAAAGAAGGCGGCGCCGGCACATTAGAGTGTTGCGGACAGCCAATGACCTTAAAGGAATAGTATAGTGCGGCGTAGCCGCATTTAAGTTTGAAGTGCCTAAAGTTCAGAAATGTCGGGTAACCTGCCCGACTTCGCTATTCAGGCGGGGAAACTCGCCGACAATTTTAGGTAACTTTGGAATACCTAAACATTTACTTAATCCGAAAAGTACGAGATACATGAGAATCAAGCAGGTCAAGATTTGATGGTACCGGAAATTACAGAAGGGAACGTACAATGAGAAAAGTTTATATGGATCACATGTCCACGACACCTACAGATCCAAGAGTAGTAGAAGAGATGTTACCTTTTTTTACAGAAAATTTCGGCAACCCATCTTCTCACCTGCATTCATATGGACTCAGGGCCAAAAAAGCCGTTGATGAAGCGAGAGCAAAGGTTGCAGACCTGATTAATGCCAAACCGGAAGAGATAATCTTTACCTTTACGGGAAGTGAATCAAATAATCTTGCATTAAGAGGTTTAGCTCTCGCGAACAGAGACAGAGGAAAACACATAATTATTTCAGAAATTGAACATTACTCAATCTTGTACACTGCACGAGAACTGGAAAAAGATGGTTTCAGGGTGTCATATATCAAGGTAGACAAAGATGGTCTGATAGACCCTGAAGATGTAGCAAAAGCTATAAACAAGGATACGTTCCTTGTTTCAATTATGCATGCAAATAATGAGATAGGCGTAATCCAGCCTATAGAGGAGATAGGAAAGATAACGAAGGAAAAGGGTATTATATTCCATACCGACGCGATTGCGACAGCAGGAGTTATCCCGGTAGACGTCACGGAACTGGGCGTAGATTCATTAAGCCTGACCTCGCACACATTTTATGGCCCAAAAGGTATTGCGGCCCTGTATGTAAAAGAAGGAACTGAAATTGTTTCAATAATTAAAGGTGGAGCGCAGGAAGGCGGACTGAGACCGGGAACAGATAACGTGCCGGCAATCGTTGGAATGGGTAAGGCTGCCGAGCTTGCCAAAACGGAGATGACATCACGCATAGAACATCTTACCCCGCTTCGTGACAAGATTATCAAAGCACTTCCGGATAAGATAAAATATCTCCACTTTACCGGACACCTGACAAAGCGGTTACCCGGACACGTGAGCTTCTGGATATCTTTCGCCGAAGGCGAATCACTTGTCCTCTTTTTAAATTACAACGGTATAGCAATCGCCAGTGGTTCAGCCTGCAGTTCACCGGACCTTCAGGCATCTCATGTACTTACGGCGATTGGAGTACCACCGGACGTATGCCACGGTTCAATTACCGTAAGCCTTGGAAAGGATAATACGGAAGAGGACGTTGACTATTTCCTGGAAACACTTCCCAAGGTTATAGACAGGTGCTGGCAGATGTCACCCTTGTATGAAGACGAAATGAAAAAAGAACAGGTTTAATCCACATCAACACCAAGGCACGTAAAAGCAAACGAATCAGATTTACAATGTGTTCGGTAATCATAATGCTATTAAATTCACCACTTTCCCTTATACATTGAAATAGAACAACTTATGATAAATCTTACATGCTTTTCAAGCACTCTTTTTCACCCACTGTAGTCAGATTGTAGTCAACTTCTAAGATTTCTACCCCATCCCTCAAGCTATCAGGACAATGATGTGCGTAACGTTGTGTCATCTTAATATCCTTGTGACCTAACAATTTTGAAATTTTGTAGAGATCAACACCTGCCTGCGCTAAACGAGTTGCAAAGGTTCTCCTAAGATCGTGTAACCATAAGTTCTCAATTCCCGTTTTCCTTAACACCGAGTAAAAAGACGTTCTAAGAACATGAGGATTAATCTTTTTACCGTTACTGTTAAAGAATACGAGATCGTTCTTAATACTTTTTACCTTTGAACGTTGGTTAAGCACACCCAGCGCAATCTTATTAAGCGGGAGCGTCTTCGGGCTGCCGTTCTTAGTCTCTTGAATAATAATAGTTTTGCGTAACAGGTTTACCCTGGACCACTCAAGTGAAAGTAATTCTTGGATTCGTAAGCCGGTATTAAGATTGAAAATTATTATCTCCCTAAGCCACTCAGGACTATTACCAAGAATCTTCTTCTCATCATATTTCGTCAACCATCTATCCCTTTCGTTATTCTCCTTATCCTTTGTAACCTTAGAGGCCGGATTGTCTCTAAGCCATTCCCACTCTCTGACAGCAAGATTGAAAGCCTTGGATAACATAGACAGTTCCCTGTTAACACTAGCCGGTGCAGCACACTCATCATTTCTCAACACCTTATATCGTGATACCATTTTCGGAGAAATAGACAATAAATTAGATTCACAAAAAAAAGGACTAAGATGTTTTAATGATGTTGTATAACTTCTCTGCATGTTGATTGATACCTTTGGAGAGTACTCCTTCATAAATTTCTCCATCATATCCTTGAAAGTTTTATTACGACCAAT
>JANLHC010000007.1 GCA_024654465.1 Candidatus Scalindua sp. | reverse complement strand
GCTTCTGACATACCGGGGTTAATTTCTACTGCCATCCAGAACTCATCTGCAGCATCATTATACTTTCCTTTCATTGAATACAACGTTCCGAGGCTGTAGTGCGCACGTGCATTATCCGGTTCTATCTCAATTGACTTTTTGTAGGCATTAATCGCATCATCAATCATCCCTTTTTCAGCGTAAGCACTTCCCAATTCAAGGTAATTTTTTGTATCAGTAATCTCGTCGTCTATTTTTTCCCTGTATTTTTTAACATACTCATTAAATTTGTTCGGATTGAGCCTGTGGGCAATGGAAAATTCAGACCTGGCCTGTTCATCCATACCCTTCCGTTTAAATGCCCGGCCCAGGTTAAAATGGGCCTCTACACCGGAGGGATTAAGTTTAACGGCCTTCTTAAAAGCATCAACCGCATAATTATGCTGCCCATTATTAAGATAGTTAACCCCCAATCTGTTGTAGTGATCATCGTCCCTGCGTGAACATCCGAGAAACAGGAAAAAAACCACCACAAAAGCAAGACTTCTCTTTGAATAATTATTAAAAATCCACATTCTAAATCAGGCCTTTGGCAACTACTATTTCCCACGAAGATCACGAAAGTATTTTTTGTGTCTTTTCGTGTGTTTCGTGGGCTTCTTTGAAATTAAACTAAGTTTGTAGCAAAATTTTGTTTGAAAAATCAAAACTTGGAGTATTATACAAACCATGCCAGATTTGCATCAAGAAAATAAAGTATTTTTGGTATCAGCAATACGCGATATATTCCTTGGGCTTTTGGATGTTTTGTACCCACGTCACTGTTTTGCCTGTGACAAGAGTCTTCATGAAGAAAAAAACACCTATATATGTGAAAGCTGTCTGGAAATAATAGAAACAACCGAAGCAAAACGCTGCAGTAAGTGCGGTCTAAAATTAGGATCAAGTATAACTTCTTCCAGCAAAGGATGCCATGAATGTAAAAACAATAAATTAAGATTTGAAAAGTGTTTTTTTGTATCTGATAACACAGAACCGGTCAAAACCCTTATTCATCAGTTCAAGTATAAAAAACATACGTGCCTGGCGACACCATTAGGATATCTACTAACAAATCTCTTATATCAAAAAACTATTTGTGAAATAGACTTTGTTGTGCCGGTACCCCTTCATTGGAAAAAGAAGCAGGAAAGGGGTTTTAACCAGTCTGAGTTAATGGCCAAAAAGATATGCAATGAATTATCTATACCAATTTCTATAAACAACCTGCGTCGTGTTAAAAACACATTGTCACAAACTCAGCTCTCACGTATACAGCGGCAGAAAAACGTTAAAGGTGCCTTTAAGGTTAAAAATCCGGAAAAGTTTTATCAAAAAAATATTCTTCTGGTAGACGATGTTTTAACAACTGGAATGACGGCATCAGAATGCGCAAAAAGCCTGGAAAATGCAGGAGCAAGCAAAATATTCCTCATCGCACTTGCGAGATCAAAGATGTAACGACATACGGTTAAACCGCCATACAACCACTCTTGACTCTCCATAAATAAGATACTATTAACATTAACCTTAACAATATGCCATTAATCGCTTGACTACATTAAATAAAAAAAGTATCATCAATCCTTGGCCTTTTGCTTAATCAGAGCAAGAAATTATCAGACAATATTTAGTTAGTAAGAAAGGAAACAAGATTTGGAGATAATCATACACTCAAGGCATCTGGACGCTACAGAAGCAATCAAGAGCTACATAAATAAGAAAGCTTCAAAACTTACTAAATATTCAACCAAAATAACCAAGATACAATTTACCCTAAAGATAGAAGGTGTAAATAACATAGTAGAGGCAATATGTTCAACTGCGGGGGGAACACTTGTTGCAGAAGTGACAAATGCTGATATGTATGCCGCTATCGACCTTGTAATGGACAAACTGGATAAACAAATTATCAAGCAGAAAGAAAAACTGAAACAACCCAGAAGAAGCATAAAAAAAGAGGCTCCAGGGGAGGAGGAAGAGTAAATAGTTTTATCAATGGAGGTGAACCTGCTGAAGCAATTATACTTCTTTCGTGCTTTATTAATGCATTCGGGTTTTATTTTTTAAATTATTTTTTTTTACAAAGAAAGCTAATGAAAATAATCGATTTTATAGATGAAGAAGCCGTAATAGACGATTTACAATCCACCGATAAAGAATCTGTCATACGGGAAATGGTTAACGTATTGAAAGATCTGAACAAGATTAACGAAAGTGAATTAGACGATATAATGAGCGCGCTCATAAAGAGAGAAAAAGTGGGAAGCACTGGAATAGGTAAAGGAGTCGCAGTGCCTCATACAAAACACAAGAGTATTACAAAAATAACAGGAGCATTTGCTCGTTCGTTAAAAGGAGTAGAATTTGATGCACTTGACGGTGAACCTGTTTACCTGTTCTTTCTGTTACTATCACCAAATGACTCAACAGATGTACATCTCGCCGCCTTGGAAAAAATTTCATCTGTAATCAGAAACTCTGATTTTCGTAATTTCGTAAGAAATGCATCTGATAAATCAGAAATGATTGACATCTTAAAGGAAGTCGATGAGGCAAAGTCTGAATAACGCAATTCAACTATTAACCAAACCAACCAATGCTTATAGAACGCAGGACAAATATAATAAATACAAATGGACTACACGCAAGACCTGCGACACGTTTTGCAGAAATGGCTAATAAATTCAGCTCAGAGATTTTCGTCAAAACAGAAAACAAGGAAGAAGTAAACGGAAAAAGCATTATTGACCTTCTAACACTGGGCGCAAAGAGAGGAACTGAATTATTAATAACTGCAGATGGAGAAGATAACGAACTTGCCCTGGACGCATTAGTAGGTCTTGTAAATGACGGATTTAACGAGGACAGCATGGAAACGAGAAAAGGTATTGCTGTGTCGCCGGGTGTAGTAATAAAAGATGCATTCATTTTAGAAAGCGAAGGCTATCGAATACCACGCCACCTTATCAAAGAAGGTGAAATTCCTAAAGAGATATCCAGACTGAAAGAAGCAACAACAGCAGCGTGGAAAGAAATCGAGAAGCTCGAAGAACGTGTTTCAGAAAATTTAGGTTCACAAATTGCTTCTATCTTTGCCACTCACAAATTAATGCTTCAAGATAAGCTGTTACTGCGTGAGTTTAGCAAAAAAGTTGAACAACATAAATTCAGCGCTGAATATGCGGTTACATTAGTCTTACGCGTATATATAAAAAAATTTGAAAGTGTTGACGACCCCTATCTCTCTGCAAGAGTTGGGGATATATATGATATAGAAAAAAGGCTCTTAAGGAATTTATTGGGAGAAAAAAGAGAAGAACTAAAAAACCTTACAAAAGAAGTTGTAGTTATTGCACATGATCTCAGCCCTTCGCAAATAGCATCTTTAGATACCACGAAAGTACGCGGCTTTGTAACGGACCTTGGCAGCAGGAATTCGCATGCGGCAATAGTTGCCAGAGCCTTAGGAATACCCGCTGTAGTTGGGTTGGGAACAGCAACAGTCGATGTGTTTGGCGGAGACCGTGTTATTATAGACGGCAACCGGGGAGATGTAATTGTAAGGCCGAACGAAACAATCATCAAGGAATATCAATTAATAGAAAAAGACTTCCATGTCTTCGGAGAAAAACTTACCTCTGAACTTAAAGATTTACCTGCCGTAACCTTAGATGGCAGGGAAATCTCGATATTAGGTAATATCGAATTCCCTCGTGATATTGGCCCAAGTTTAAACCAGGGTGCTACTGGTATAGGTTTGTATAGAACAGAATTTTTGTTTCTCGGTAGCAATGAAACACCAACAGAAGAGGAACATTTTAAAGCCTATTCACAATCAGTGCAAGAGCTGGGAGATAAACCATTAATTATCAGAACCGTTGATTTAGGCGGTGATAAATTCTTCCCTGCAAACAGCAATACTGAACTTAATCCCTTTTTAGGCTGCAGATCTATTCGTTACTGCCTGGAGCACCCAGACATTTTCAAACCACAGCTTAGGGCTATCTTAAGAGTCTCTGCATTAGGTAACGCAAAAATCATGTTCCCATTAATCTCTTCTTTACAGGAACTTCGAAAAGCAAAGGATATTGTAAAGGAGGTAATGGAAGATCTGAATCAAAAAGGAATAGATTTCGATGAAAAAATAGAAATTGGTATTATGATAGAAGTACCATCTGCCGCTATGGTGGCAGGCGACTTGGCAAAAGAAGTTGATTTCTTTAGCATAGGAACAAATGACCTCATTCAATACACTATGGCCGTAGACAGAGGCAATGAAAAAGTTGCCCACCTTTATTCACCAGCTCACCCGGCAATCTTAAAATTATTGAAGATGACCATTACGGCTGCTGAGGAAAATAATATAAGGATTGGGATTTGCGGTGAAATGGGTGGTGAAATTGAGTACACTATCTTGTTATTAGGATTGGGCTTAAGGGAGTTTAGCGTCGCTCCCGCAATGATAATACCGGAAGTAAAGAAGATTATCAGGTCCGTTACTTATGAAAGAGCAAAGGAAGCAGCAGAAACTGTTTGTTCCTACAACGATCCTGCAAAAACTATAGAGTACCTTCGGAATATTGTTCGAGAAATCATTCCGGAATTAATATATTAAGCCCGAAGGTTGATTTGATTTACCGTAAAACCGGATTTTGCAATCTTGCCTTTTTTTCATTTCCTTTGCATATCGAGCGAACGTGAGAATACTGTTGACAGATTAGATATTTGTTACTAGAATCTGTCTAAGTCTAATGGGACAAACGTGTTGATAAATATTTAATAAGTAAACTATTTTGGCAATATCTTGAGAATTCAAGTTAAATTTATAAAACAGGGGAGCCTGAGATTTATCTCTCATCATAACTTAATGAAGCTTTTCGAAAGGGCAATTCGTAGAGCGAAAATTTCAGTCAAAATGTCTGAAGGGTATAATCCAAGACCTAAAATTGCCTACCCTTTAGCCCTGCCAGTTGGAATCAAAGGTATCGACGAAAAATTGGAAATAGAACTTTGTGAGTGGATGGAAGTTTCTGAACTAGAAACAAGGCTAAAAAAACAGCTTCCGGAAAACATGCAAATTACATCAGTCGAGCCGATTTCCAGTATGGTAAAATCTACAGTAAAAGACGTAACTTACGTAGTAATACCAAAAAATGGTAAGATGCCAGAGGCAGGGATAGCAGACGAACTTTTATCCAAAGATGCAGTAATAATACAAAGAAAAGGGAAAAAGCGAGCCTTTAACATTCGTCCATCAATAGACAGCATTAAAACAAACTCACAATCTATTGATTTGGATCTGAAGATGACACCGGAAGGAATGGCTCGACCTGAAGAAGTATTATTACATTTAGGATTGAAAGCTGGCAAAGACTACGAAATTTCAGAAATAGTTAGAAAAAGAGTAAATCTCTTCTCCTAAAGCGCCTGCTAGCACAAGCAAAAGGAGTATATGCCATGAAGAAGAGAATGTTAATAAATGTTGTAGAGCCGGAGGAGAGCAGAATCGCCATCTTGGAAGATGGAATTCTTGAAGAATTATATATTGAAAGATTCTCTCGTGAGCAAATTGCAGGAAACATATATAAAGGCCGTATTGTCAATATTGAGCCAAGCATAGAAGCCGCATTTGTAAATATCGGAATATCAAGAAACGGGTTCCTCCACGTTTCAGACGTTAAGAACAGTCGCAGCAGTGGCAATGGAGATTCATCAGGCAAAACTGAAACAACAGACAAAACTGAAATAACGGACAAAAAAGGCAAAACTGAAACAAAGGGAGGCCGCTCAAGGATCAAGTCTCTATTAAGCCCCGATCAGGAAGTACTTGTTCAGGTTATCAAAGAGGGAATTGGCGAAAAGGGGTCGAGTTTAACCACAAATGTCAGTATCCCTGGAAGATTTCTTGTACTTACACCGGACTCAACTCGTATAGGTGTTTCGCGAAAAATTGTCGATGAAACAGAAAGAGCAAGACTTAAGCAGATAATTGAGGAGCTAAAACCACCTCCAAATCTAGGCATGATAGTAAGAACCGCAGGAGAGCGCCAGACAAAGCGTGAGCTTTCCAGAGATTTTAATTATCTTCGCAGGCTGTGGAAGGTTATAGAGAATAAGGAAAAAAAGGCGGAAGTACCATCCGTGATCTATCAGGAAAGCGATTTAGTAATCCGCACGATCCGAGACATATTTTCGACTGATATCAATGAAATAGTCATTGATTCAGAGGCTGTCTTTAAAAAAATAAGGTACTTCCTGCGTTTAATAATGCCCAGCTGTGTAAAGAAACTGAAATTCTATAACGAACAGGAACCACTGTTTCACAAGTATAACATTGAACGTGAAATAGAAAAAATAAACAAACGGGAAGTTCGTCTCCCGAAAGGTGGCTCCATTGTAATTGAACAAACAGAAGCATTAGTCGCAATAGACGTAAATAGTGGAAAATACAGAGAGGAAAATGATCCGGAAAGAACCGCACTCAAAACAAACATAAAAGCAGCAAAAGAGATTGCAAGGCAAGTCAGACTGAGGGATATTGGTGGAGTCGTCATAGTTGACTTCATTGATATGAAAGAAGAAAAAAATATGAGGGCTGTTGAAAAAACACTGGAAGCATCTCTAAAAAGAGATCGTGCCAGAAAAAAAATACTAAAAATATCTAGATTTGGTATTGTAGAAATGACGCGGCAACGTATCAGGCCCAGCCTTAAGTCGGTAATTTACGAAAGTTGTAAAAATTGCGGAGGTACAGGAGAAACACAGACACTCGAAAGCACCTGTCTGAGCCTAATGAGGCAGATAAAATCGATGGTAAATAATCCTCAAATCAAAAAAATCGAAATTACTGCCAGCGATGTAGTCGCAGGATATTTACTAAACAATAAAAGAAAAAAACTTGCAGAACTTGAAGAAAAATTCTCAACAAACATTATAATAAACGGTATAATTGGGCAAAAAACAGGTGAAGTAACAACTAATTGTACCGATAGCGAAGGGAATCGAATTGTAATTAGATAAATTTTAATTGTAAACCGCTCAACTATCTGCCTCAGTAGTATTGTATGGCGGTATAAAATGAATTTGCTTTAATACTCACAAACGAGAGAATATTGAAAGGAGAAATGCTAAATGTATGCAGTAATAAGAGAACGCGGAAAGCAATACAAAGTTGAACCGGGCAACATTATAGAAATCGATTTAAAGGAAGATGCCAAAAAAGGTGATACGCTAGAACTCACGGATGTTTTAATGGTATCGAAAGATGGAGAGACGCAAATAGGAGCGCCCACTGTTGAAAATGCTAAAGTTATTTCTGAAGTCCAGGGAAATACTAAAGGAAAGAAACTGGTAGTAATGAAATTCCGTCGTCGTAAAGACTCCAGAACAAAACGGGGGCATAGGCAAAAATATACAAAAATCAAAATAATGGAAATTGTTTCCTGATATTAAAACTACGAAATATATTTTAAAATTTTTTGTTACACAAGGAGTAAAAAATGGCTCATAAAAAGGGACAAAGCTCGACTAGAAACGGAAGAGATAGCAACGCTCAACACCGAGGCATTAAACATTACGGTGGCGAACTGGTCAAATCCGGTTCTATTCTGGTTAGGCAATGCGGGACAAAATTCAAGCCTGGCACAAATGTCGGATGTGGAAAGGATTACACATTATTTACTAAGATAGATGGAAAAGTCAGATTTGAAACTGGCCGTCGAGTTAGTGTACATCCTGTGTAGTTGTAAAGAATGCACATCACTCTAAGGGTTCGGAAAAGAATGAATGAAAATAATTATTGCTTATGTGCTTTTGATATTCGGGGCACCAGTAGCTTTCAGCGCATTATTCGGATTTATGTTTGCGTGGTTACCAGATCTGATAAGTGAAACCATTGAAGGAATAACAAGCACAATACTTGCTTTATTAATGTTCCACTGCTTATCTGTAAAAGTTACTTTTTTTGTTCCAATAATTTTAGTGGCAATTACTTCGCTTTGGCTCTCTCAAAGAGAAGAATATAAAGCCATTCTTTGGCAATCTATAGGGATAACAATTACAGCAATAGGTTATTTTATAAAACCCAACTAAAAACCTAACCGATTGCTGGGATTGACGTCCAACAGCTTATTTCTGTACAACGCCTACTAACCGCACAGGAAACAACCATGCCACGCGTCTCAATTTATCATTGATGCAAAAGTATATCTCAGACTACAAAATTAAAATCATATTCGATAATGAAAAGATCGCTGATTTTGCTGAATGGCGGGAAGGTGAAATATTTGAACATTTTAAAGATAAAAAATATTTTCAAAAATTCTTTGTGGATGGTTGGAGTATTTCATGGCCAAACGGAGCTGACATTTCACCAGAAACGCTCTGTGAAGAAAGCTAAAGATTATAAAAAGTTATGTTTATAGATGAAGTAAGGATTTATGTAAAAGGTGGCGATGGCGGTGATGGCGGCGTAAGCTTTCGTCGTGAAAAGTTTGTCCCTCGCGGCGGACCTAATGGCGGAGATGGCGGCAACGGTGGCAATGTCATCATACGCGCAAATAAAAATATCGATACATTACTGGACATAACATCAAAAGTAAAATTCATTGCTGAGGATGGAGGAAAAGGACAGAACAGCAACAAAAACGGCAAGGACGGAAAAGATTTAATCATTAACGTACCTAAAGGAACACTGATAAAGGATCTTAAAACAGGACGGATAATTAAAGATTTAAATGAAAATGACGTGTCTATAACAATTGCAAGAGGAGGAAGAAGAGGCAGAGGAAATGCTTTTTTTAAATCTCCAATTGACCAGACTCCACGTTTTGCTGAAGAAGGAAGAAATGGGCATGAACGCTGGCTAAGGCTAGAGCTAAAGCTTATCGCGGATATTGGTATAATTGGCTTGCCAAATGCCGGAAAGTCTACTTTCCTTTCAAGAATCTCATCTGCACGGCCTAAGATTGCAGACTATCCGTTCACTACTTTGCAACCGCAATTGGGGATTGTAGAATTAGAAGATTATAAAAGATTAGTGTTTGCAGACATTCCCGGGCTTATAGAAGGAGCACATAGCGGCTCAGGCTTGGGCAACACGTTCTTACGACATATAGAGCGGACCAGAGTCGTTGTCCATCTAATAGATATTTCTTCAACGGATCTTCTGAAAACATACAATCTGGTCAGGAATGAACTAGCGCTTTTCAGCTCTAAATTGAGTGAAAAAGCAGAAATAGTAGCCTTAAACAAATCTGACATTTTAGACATGGAAACCAGTCGTATAATGGCTGAAGAACTGAGTAAAGAAATTTCCAAACCGGTATACATGATCTCAGCAGTATCAGGCAATAATGTGAAAAAGCTAATTAAGGTTGCATCAGATTTAATAGACAAGGAAAATGAAGAAGAACTTTCAGGCCTGTCGTCTCCTACAGATCATGAAGCAATTGACAAAAAGGGATTAACATTTTAATATTATTATCTTATCAAAATCCTAAATCCTTATGATCCTGGCAGTAGATATTGGTAATACGAACATTAATATAGGTCGCTTTGCAGGCAAGAAGCTTATTTCTCATTTTTGTATAGGCAATACATCTTTAATCAATCAAAAAACTGCACTCTTCGGTAAATCACCCCTGCTGAATGAAAGTAAAAACATAGTTGTCGCCTCAGTAAATCCTAACATAGAATCAGTTTTCTACAAATCCTTAGGGAAAAAGCATAAAAAGAAAATACTAAAGATAGGTAGAGAAATAAAACTGAGGATACCGATACTTGTTGAAAATCCACAAACGGTTGGTATTGACAGGTTGTTAAATGCACTTGCCGCGTATCGACGAACCAAAACATCTACAATAGTTCTTGATTTTGGTACTGCAATAACTATTGACATAGTGTCAAAAAAAGGTGAGTTCCTGGGTGGCTTGATACTCCCTGGAATAAAGACAAGCGCCTATGCCCTGAATAAACAAACCGCACTTTTGCCAGAAGTAGATATAAAAAGACCTAAAACAATTATTGGAAAAAATTCGGAAGACGCCATCAAAGCGGGAATCTATTTTGGAACTGTCGGTTCCGTAAACCACATAATAAATGAGTTGAGCAGAGTTTTTGGAGATTTGGAATATACTATTGCAACAGGTGGCGATGCAAAAATATTTGAAAAAGACATTCCAAAAATTGACAAATTTATTCCACGTTTAACGTTGGAAGGAATAAGATTAGCCTTTGAAGAGAAACTTAATTCATAGAATCTCATTAAACAATTTTTTTCGATGGTTTTGACAACTTATGAATTAGTACTTTATAGTCATCCTCATCTCTCAAACTATCCAGATCGCTGTCATTTACCAAATGCACCAGGTCGTCGTAACCCAAATCTATTGCCTTCTCTAAAGACACCAACGATTTACTAAGCATTCCCATCAACGCAAAACTACATGCAAGATTGTAGTGTACGAGAGGATCTTGTGGTCTAAGTCTCGCCAATTTCAAATCGGCCTCCAATCCTTTCTCGTACATGCCGGTAGCGGTATATGCATTGCCAAGATACATCAGGCATTCGACATAGGCAGGATATTTCTCAAGAACACCTTCCAAAAACCAGATTGTAAACTCATCATCGGTCTTTTGGAATTCCGGTGTTTTTAAATCGAACCTGTATTCTGGAATTTCTAATCTCATCTGGCAAATAAAATTTACTTTTCATT
>JANLHC010000105.1 GCA_024654465.1 Candidatus Scalindua sp. | reverse complement strand
TGTTTTATTAGTTCCACAAATATTTTTTGATAATGTCATGTATCTTTTCAAATCAAAGCAGAAATTAAAAAAGCTATCAATACTTTTATTAGCCCCCTACATAATTCTCTGCATAACAGCAGGCGGGTTTCACGCATTCGACGAGTCCGCATTTCATGGACATAACGTTGAAGAAAACCATTCAGAGAATACTGTTCCAAATGCTGGTACGGCTGACAATAGTGCTCCATTTTTCTGTTACAACGATCACAACGAAGATGATTGTATTATCTGTAAATGGCTCAAACATGCACCAAAGAAAATCCAGCTGCCCATGGACGTTTCATCCTTTATACCGGACACATCCGGGTTATGTATAAACAAACAACAAACATATTATTTCCTCGGCAACAGGAAATACCACTCACGCGCACCACCACTGTTCATCTCATAATTCAATCCATTTAAAAACTAAGAATTATTAACAATTAACTTCGGTTAAATTCATAATGGGAGCATTCCCGATATGTTTAGATATTGAAGGCGGATATGGTCTTCCTGCAAAATAGCTGGCAGAAAGCGATTCCACTTTTACACTTTTTTATGAAATGCAACTGATTAATAAATGAATATTGAATACGGAGGGTCAATATGCGCAAAATATTTATCTACTTGTACTGTATATCGTTTTTTCTCTTTATGCCGGATGTTGTTCAGGCAAATCAGGATGCTTTGAGCCAGGAAGTTCAGGAGCTAAGAGCCTTGATTATGGAAATGAAAGATGGCTACGAAGCAAGAATTAATGAAATGCAGGTTAAAATTGAAAATTTGAGTGAGCAGAAATTCATAGAGGAAGAAAAGGCTGAACTGGAAAAGGAACTGGAATTACTGTTTAATGACAAGGATGACACAAGTGGAACATCTCCTCTAGCATCAACAGAGTCAACGGTACTACCGTTAAACAAAGCGGTGACAAACCAATTTGATACTTCTGGAACGGGTTCATGGTCTCCCTCACAAGCTATATCCTTGTGGAGCACGGGAAATAGCTATATGAATATATCCTTCAATGGGTTGTTTACGGCTGCGGGTTCCACCGCAAATGATCTGGAAATGCTGGAAACGGGTGGTCACGACCCTATTCAACGTGGATTCACAGCGCAAAACTTGGAAATTGCATTTGACGGAGCTATAGATACTTACTTCAGAGGGTTTTCTAACATCGTCTATCAACTCGATAAAGCGGGAGAAACAACTGTAGAAGTAGAAGAGACCTACCTGACAACGTTTTCACTGCCATTAAATCTGCAGGCAAAGGCCGGCACCTTTTTCACGGAATTTGGCAGGTTAAACCCCACTCACCCTCACACATGGAATTTTGTCGATCAACCATTAGTCAATGGTAGATTTTTTGGGGCGGATGGATTGAGAAATCCTGGTGTTCGTGTTTCGTGGTTGGCTCCGACTGACAACTATACAGAGCTATTTTTTACCGTACAGAACAGTCAGGGAGAAACCGCAGCCAGCTTCAGGAACAACGATGGCCTGTTTGGACGAAAGGCGGTTGGAACACGCGTACGTAACACGAAAGACTTTCTTTATGTACCTCGTATTACAACTATGTTTGAATTAACGGATACACAAACTCTTTTATTGGGCGCTTCCGCTGCCTATGGGCCAAATTCAACGGGAACCGACAAAGACACCCTGATATACGGACTTGACATGTTTTGGAAATGGAAGTCTAAATACGCCTCTTACGGGTTTCCCTTCATAACCTGGCAGACAGAGGTCATGGGCAGACGTTTCGAAGCGGGTGAGGACGTAGACGCCAACCTTCCATCAGATGTAATGCATAACTGGGGTGCATATTCGGAGGTTACATGGGGATTTAAAAAGAGATGGGTGGGAGGGCTGCGTGGAGACTATGTAGATGGACTAAAGGACGCTACCGACCCTTCAGGAGTTGAACGTCTGCGAATTTCGCCTAATCTCACATTTTATCCTTCTGAATTCTCTAAGTTTCGTTTGCAATATAACTATGATGATATTATTGGCAATGACAATACTGAACAGTCTGTATTTCTACAATTTGAATTCTTAATGGGTTCTCATGGAGCACACAAATTCTAAAAGGAGAGAATTTCATGATATCAAAATTTCTAACCTGTATTATTTTCGTTTTTGCCGTTAGCTGGGCATCCGCCGCCTATGCAAAACTAAATATAGTTGCATCGACCCCTGATCTGGGCGCTGTGGCTAAAGAGATTGGAGAGGATAAGATCAAAATAACCAACATTGCAAGGCCAACGGAAGACCCGCACTTTGTAGATGCGAGGCCAAGTTTTATGGTTAAACTGAACAAAGCGGATATACTTATCGAAGGAGGTTTGCAACTGGAAATCGGCTGGCTGCCACCTCTCGTCATGGGTGCGAGAAACAACAAAATACTTCCGGGACAGCCTGGCTATTTAACAGCTTCAACCGGAATTAACGTATTACAAGTGCCACAAGTTGTCAGTCGTGCCATGGGAGATGTCCATCCATATGGCAACCCACATTACATGCTGGACCCATTGAATGCAAAGATTGTCGCCTCGCATATCTGTGCGCGTCTCTGTCTGCTCGACAAGGAGAATTGTAAATACTATCAAGATAACTTGAAGGATTTCATAAAAAGGCTGGATAAGAAACTTACTGAATGGGAAAAGATGTTGGAACCTTATCAAGGCACAAAGATTGTTACTTATCATAGGACATTTCCTTACTTCGCACAGCGATTTCATCTGGAAGTTATGGGGTCTCTTGAACCTAAGCCCGGAATCTCTCCTTCTCCTTCGCATATCAACAACCTGGTCCCGATGATGAAGAGTGAAGGAGTAAAACTAATAATTATCGAAGACTTTAGAGAACGAAAAACACCCGAATTTGTTGCGTCTAAGACCGGCGCAAAGGTTGTTGTTTTGCCGATCATGGTTGGTGGTCGGAAGGAAACTGATGACTATATATCTTTTGTTGATTACAATGTTAATCAGGTAGTTTCCGCCCTTAAAAATGAATAATTATAAGTTTAACGTGTCGGCAAGTTAAGTCGCTATCGCGACAAAGGACTATCCTTCGACTCCGCTCAGAAGATGACGTCACACTGAGCGGAGTCGAAGTGTTATCAACATTGAATTTCCTATGTATTAAAATAATCATGAAAACGAATAATTGTATCACATTAAAAGATGTTTCTATCGGCTATAACAACGATCCTATTCTCAGCAACATAAATTTCTCTGTAAAACCAGGTGAATACGTAGTCTTATTTGGACCAAATGGTTCGGGAAAAACAACCTTGTTCAAGACTATTCTACGCATTATTCCGCCTCTTCGTGGTTCTATTGTTTACGACAACGATAAATCTCCAGGATTTGGATATGTACCACAACGTCAGTATTTAGATGAAATATATCCATTTACCGTGGAGGAGGTGGTTTTGATGGGCACATTTGGGCAGCTAAGATCGTTTTGCCCAATACCAAAGGCAAGCCGCGCTCTGGGCGAACGATGTCTGAAAGACGTTGGAATGCTGAAGACAAAGAGTATGTTATTTGCGGAGTTATCCGGGGGGCAAAAACAGCGCGTACTTATAGCACGCGCGCTAACCACGAAACCAACGGTACTCCTGCTTGACGAACCAATTACGGGAGTCGACATTACTGCCCGGAAAACGATTACTAATCTTATTACGAGTTTACACAAAAAACATCAACTTACAATCATAATGGTTACTCATGAACTTCATCACATTCCGGAATTTGTAAACAAAATAATCCATATTCATGATCGTAAATTACTACTTACTACCAGGGAAAAAATAATTTCTGCATCAGGGATAGACGAAATTATTCATTATAGACATATATGATATGGAACAATTCTTAGAAATACTTAGTCCACATTTCCTCTTGAGAAATGCCTTTTACGCAGGTTTGATTGTGGGATTGGTATGTCCTCAGGTAGGGTTGTTTTTTGTACTGCGTCGTATGGTCCTACTAGGCATAGCTTTGCCACAAATATCGAATGCAGGAATTGCCTTTGCGTTTCTATTGCATACGTTAGGATTGCATTTTTTCTATCATACTGAATCTGACAAGGCTATGGCGCTTACCGGTTCAATAGTCTTCACGTTCATTGCCATTTTTGTATTGGCAATTCTTGCACGGAAACAAAAAGCGTTTACAGAATATCGTATTGGATTTGCCTATGCTCTCGCCGGGGCAGCCTCGATATTATTTGTTTCATGGAATCCATGTGGAAAAGCAGAAGTACTTTCTATGCTAAAGGGGGAGATTATTTCTATCCCCGATATCTATGTATGGTCAATGCTTACTATTTATGGCGCTATCTTCATTCTCTTAATCGGTTTTCATCGTAACTTTATACTGGTATCGTATGACCACGACATGGCAATAACTATTGGGAAAAACGTTTTATTGTGGGACATCTTATTGTATCTGATTATTGGTATTGTCATCTCGTTCGGAGTAATGACCGTCGGCCCATTGGTAATCTTTGGTTTTCTTCTCATACCAACAATTGCGGCCAGAATAGTCACTCGCGGCATCTTACTTTTATGTATCGTTTCTTCAGCCATTGGAGTAATCGCGGCCCTGGTTGGTTTTTACATTTCCTTCCGCTTCGACCTTCCGACTGGCCCTACAGATGTCATCCTACTATGCGTCATATTAGTCATATTGTACATAGGAAAGATATTCTTCCGGCTGAAAAGATAGGCTGAATCTAATATATTATTTCACTAACATGTAAATGTCAGGGAGGATAATTGTGTGATAAATATACATTGACTTTCAGGTGTATTAGTGGTACGTTCTGCAAGTATGTGCTACTTTTTTGTGGCCCTGTGATGTATTAAATCCTTTTTTTACTAACCTTTTTCGTTACCTTAACGTATGGAAGATATAGTCAGGTTTGGAGTCTCAATAGACTCCAGGCTTTTAAAACAATTTGACAAGTATATTACAGAAAAAGGTTACGAGAACAGGTCAGAAGCCATCAGGGATTTGATAAGGAATAATCTGGTTGAAAGGGAATGGAACGTTGGGACAGGAGAAACTGTCGGGACCATAACAATCATATACAACCATCATAAGCGTGAATTAACAGAGACCCTTACGAGCATTCAACATAAGTACCATGCATCTATGGTTTCTACGCTGCATGTACACCTTGATTCTCATAACTGTCTGGAGGTTTTAGTCGTTAAGGGAAAGGCGAGGGAAATAAAGATAATAGC
>JANLHC010000375.1 GCA_024654465.1 Candidatus Scalindua sp. | reverse complement strand
ATGAATGATACTTTTGTCGCCATAGACTTTGAAACTGCTGATCGTTATAGAGACAGCGCCTGCGCTCTTGCCATGGTCCGGGTTGAATCTGGACGCATTGTTCATACGGAACATCGGCTTATTAAACCTCCAAGAAAGAGTTTTGAATTTACCTGCATACACAATATCACATGGGATATGGTAGCCTCAGAACCGGATTTTCAGGAGTTATGGCCATCAATAAAAAATATGTTAAACGGTGCGGGTTTTATCGCCGCGCATAATGCTTCCTTTGACCGCTCCGTGTTAAACGCCTGTTGCGAAAAATCAGATATTGAATCACCATCGATTCCGTTTGAATGCACGGTAGCATTGGCCAGGAAGAGGTGGAAACTTTATCCAACAAAATTACCGGATGTCTGCCGCTATTTAGATATCCCGTTAAATCATCATGAAGCACTATCAGATGCAATGGCATGTGCTAAAATAGTAATTGCCGCGTCTGGAATATAGTTTAAGTATCGGCGATCGGACAATGATCTTCTAAAATGAAAATTAAGTATCTTTGCACAATGTGGGGTATGGACCAGGCTATACTTGAAGTCAACCTCAATATGATCAAGGATGCGGGCTTTGACGGGGTTGAAATGCAGGTTCCCTGTGACAGTGCTGAGCGAGACAGGCTGGGTGCACTGCTTGATGAGATTGGACTGGATCTGGTTATTCAGGTCAGGGCTGAAGGATCAACGGTTGATGAGCAGATAGATTTTCTGGAAAAAGAGCTGAGTAGCATCTCGGAGCTGAATACATTATTGACGAACGTCCACTGCGGAAAGGACTATTGGTCTTTGGCGGAAAATATAAGAGTGATTTCAATTGCTCAGAGACTTGCCGGTGAACTTGGGATAAATATCCTGCATGAGACTCATCGTGCCAGGGCTACTTTTTGTACGACATCCGCAATGGGCATTATTGACGCTTTGCCGGAAATAAGATTTACTGCTGATTTTTCACACTGGTGTTGTGTGCACAACTCCCTGCTTCAGGACCAGCAGGATTCCGTGGACCGCGTTATTTTTTTTGTTTTTTTCTATTGTTTACTTTTTTCTTTCCGTCCTCTGCGAACTCGGCGTTAAACTGAATTTTTACATAACGTCTTATGGCAAAACTAAAACTGGATTTACATGAAGTATGTAAAAATGGAAAATTGATTGAAAAAGAGCTCAATCGGATTATAGATGAAGCTACTGAAAAAAGGATTGCCCTCGTGGAAATCATTCCCGGAAAAGGAAGCGGTCAGTTAAAGAAGGCCGTCCTGCGTTTTCTGGACCGCCCTGACATAAAAAAGAGATATCACCGTATTAACAAGGACAGTAAAAATTTTGGAAGGGTATTTGTGCATTTCAGGCATTAACGACGAGCCACAAAGGCACCAAGACACGAAGAAAAAAATTTAACTGGAGAGAAAAATAGCTGGGTGCGAGATGGAAGACGAGGGACAGTTCATGCCAGAAGGTTCGTTTTGCCAAACAGTTAGGTGGGCCAGAGTCATTGTGATCAGTAAAATGTCATGTAATCGGCATTTAATTCAACTGACTAAACATTTAGGTGGCAATTAAATCCATTTTACGGTAATATGATGCCTTGAGAAATGATATTTGTCGATTTTGGATGATGTTATGAGTTTTCAAACATTAGTAGAGAGTAAATGCATATCCTGTATTCATTCATTACCAACACCACCCATGCTACAACAAAGTACCTGCATTTATGCTCAAAGAAGATAAAATTATCATAGACGCATAAGTTTCTAATAAATAGAGGAAAACTTTTTAATTTTTTACTACCCCATTTCCCCTCCGCTTTTTGCCCGGGGAAGAGGAGGTTTTTCTCTACTTATTGAAAACTAACAGGAATACTTCCCATTTATTCATATATACCAGGGTCGTTTTTCCAATTATCGTTTTAAAACTTTTTGTAACCTTGTAAAGAAAGAAAAAAATTTATGAAATTTAGTGAACTTAACATCCCTTCAAACATTCTAGGCGCGATTGAAAAGATGGGATATGAAGAAATGACTCCTGTTCAGGAGGCGGCTTATCCGATCATTGCAGCGGGACATGATCTTTGTGCTCTTGCTGAGACAGGATCGGGAAAGACTGCTGCCTGTGCAATCCCTCTTATTCAAAAAGTGGATCCTGAACTTAATGCTATTCAGGGGCTCGTAATTGTTCCGACGCGTGAATTATGTATACAGTATGTTACTGAGATCCAGCATATCGCGAGAAGGACCAATGTTGTTCCCTTTGCCGTGTATGGGGGTTTTGACAAGGATATAGATATTGCCAAGCTTAAGCATGGCGTGCATATCCTGGTTGCAACACCGGGACGGCTTCTGGATTATCTGTACAGCGGGGTACTGTCATTTGAGCATGTGAAATGTGCCATCCTCGATGAGGCAGATGAGCTTTTAAAGGTAGGATTCCTTGAAGATATTGAATTCATCTTGTCGTGTATCATTCGTAAACACCAGACACTCCTTTTCTCCGCGACGATGCCTGAAGATATCAAAAAACTCGCCCATGACTGTTTGCGTGACCCCAGGCATATTTCCCTTATTTCGGAAAGGAAGGCGCCGGCAAGCATTGATCATTATTTTGCCTATCACCACCCAAATGATAAAATGGCAGAGCTTGTCAAATATCTTGAGGCGGAAGATGTTAAGCAGATGCTCATTTTCTGTAATGCCCGTCACATGGTTGATAAGCTGTTTACCTCTTTCCGGAAGGATTTTAAAGATGTCGGGTATATACACGCGGGACTCAGCCAGGATAAACGAACTTCGGTCTTCAGACAATTTAAGAGCATGAAGATTCGCTACCTTTTCGCCAGCGATGTTGCAGGGAGGGGGCTTGACTTTTCGCATGTTTCGCATGTAGTCAACTGGAATTTGCCGCAAGGGAGGGAGTCGTATACACATCGTACCGGGCGTACCGGGCGTATGGGAAGAAAGGGGAAAGCTTTGACATTTATAACCAAGCATGAGCTTTCTGACCTTCGCGAACTTATTTTCAGAAATGAAATCTCTCCCTGCTGGATTGGAGAAGATCCTCTCCAGGCAAACAACACATCCCCAGGACGAAAAACCAAAAAGAGAAAGAGGCCTTTCCGCCCACACCTCGGCAGGGGAAAGGAGATGGCCAAGTCTTGATGCTGATATGGAGTGCATCATCCGTGATGATGCGTATATTTAAGCAGTGACACCCGCCCAGCAATCTGGCGGACAGGCGGTCACTGCACTCCATAAATGTCCATTTGTCATTCGTTAATTAAAAAATCCAGGAACTCTTTAATCTCCCAATCATTTAATTCCTCAATAGTGTTCATAAATCTCCGTGATTACCATTAAAATGAATAATTGGTTTTTGTATTTGATAAGATGTAGAAATGGGAGATTGTATACAGGGATAACTACTGATGTGGAAAGAAGATTTGAAGAACACGAGAGCGGTGACAAAAAAGGATCAAAATATTTAAGAGGCAAAGCCCCTTTAAAGCTGGCTATGAAGAAGAAGATCGGAAACAGGAGTATGGCACTGAAGATTGAAGCAAAAGTAAAAAAACTGTCAAAAATCAAAAAAGAGTTGTTAGTAGATGGCAAGATCAAGATACGTGAAATTAAGAAAAAGATAAATAGTACGGCGAATAACAATACTCAGGGAAAATAGTATTCAGTATCCCGCCCACCCGGTCACGCCCGGGGCAGTCGCCTGAGGACGACCCTGTAGTTGCTCGCAGATCCGCCATGGCGGGATTCTCCTGTACCGGGAATTCCACGTAACATCGTATAAACATGAAAGTACTTCTTAAAGAACGAAAATCCAGCGTTCTGTCGCCATCGGCTCTTAAGTGTCTGAATGATACACCAACAATTAACCTCACAGCCGGCTGTACGCATCTCTGCTCATATTGTTATGCGAGGGGTTACTCTAATTATCCCGGAGACGGGACAATTGTGTTATACACCAACCTGGCCGAAAAACTCGAAAATGAATTGAATCGTAAGAGACAAACGCCGGGATTTGTATACTTCAGTCCATCCTGCGACGCCTTTCAGCCGGTAAAACAGGTTTTAGATACTACATATAGTTTGATGGCACTTTTACTGCAGAAAGGTATCGGGGTAAGTTTTCTTACCAAAGGGCGTATCCCGGACAGATTTATTGGCTTGTTTAAATCACATAGCAATAACGTCAATGCGCATATAGGTATAACGACTTTAAACAGGCAACTTCAAAAACAGATCGAACCGCATGCCGCAACACCCGGTACCAGATTAAAAAACATAAGAGCTTTAACCCAAATAGGAATACTGCCTGAAATAAGGCTTGATCCATTAATACCCGGATTGACAGATTCCACCAATAACCTCGATCCGTTGTTAAAGATTTTAGGTAGATCAGGTGTAAAAAGGGTAGGACTCAATTATCTGTTTCTCAGGCCGATCATAAATAAAAATATACGTGATGATCTGGGGCACACAAAAGACATGGAAAAAATCTCACAAGCTTTCTGTGATAATGTTGACTTGCAACTACT
>JANLHC010000104.1 GCA_024654465.1 Candidatus Scalindua sp. | reverse complement strand
TCGCACTAGAAATCAGCTGATCTTGGTGTGCGGGGAAAGGGAATTACATCGCGAATATTGTCCATACCGGTAACAAACTGCACCATACGTTCAAAGCCCAGACCAAAGCCGGCATGTGGTACATTACCAAATTCTCTTAGTTCACGGTACCACCAGTATGGCTCCAGTTCCATTCCCTGTTCCTTGATACGTGAATCAAGCTTCTGCAGGTCGTCTTCTCTCTGCGACCCGCCGATTATTTCGCCAATCCTGGGGACAAGTACATCCATGGCTGCCACTGTTTTACCGTCGTCATTCTGTTTCATATAAAAAGCCTTAATTTCCCGGGGATAATCAGTAACAATTATTGGTTTCTTAAATTCGTTTTCGGTTAGAAAACGTTCGTGCTCTGTCTGTAGATCGTTACCCCAGACTGTCTCATATTCAAACTTTTGTCCCGACTTATTTAATATGTCAATAGCATCAGTGTAGCTTATGCGAACAAACTCACTCTCCTTGACATGGGAAAGAGTCTGCAGAATAGTTTTATCAATACGTTTATTAAAAAAATCCATGTCCTCGGCACATTCATCAAGAACAGTGGTAATCAGGTATTTTATATACTCCTCTGCCAGATCGGCATCATCAGCGAGGTCGGCAAAAGCCATCTCCGGTTCAATCATCCAGAACTCTGCCAGATGACGGGACGTATTGGAGTTTTCAGCCCGGAAAGTAGGCCCAAATGTGTATGCGTTGCTCAAACCACAGGCAAAGCACTCTACCCCCAACTGTCCGCTTACCGTCAGAAAAGACTCCTTTCCAAAAAAGTCCTGGCTGTAATCAACATTACCTTCACTTTTTGGTATAGCAGCAGGGTCAAGTGTGGTTACCCTGAACATCTCTCCTGCACCCTCACAATCGTTGACAGTTATAATTGGAGTATTAATATAATAAAAGCCGCGTTCCTGAAAGAAATCATGTGTAGCTTTGGCCAATTTGTTTCGGACACGGGTAACTGCTCCGAAAGTATTGGTTCTGACCCTGATATGCGCGATCTCCCTCAGACGTTCAAAGGAGACCCGTTGTTTCCCGACTGCGTATTCATCCGGATTACAGAATCCGTAAACCTTTACTTCATCGGCTTTAACCTCAACACTCTGACCTCCACCCTGTGACTTAACCAGAACCCCTCTGACAGAAATTGAACTTCCGGGAAAAAGTTTGATAACTTCTTGCTGATAGTTCTCCAAGTCTGCATCCGCAATTATCTGCAGGTTTCTAAAGCAGCTTCCGTCATTGAGTTCAATGAAAGAGAACCCCCCTTTTGAGTCACGTCTTGTCCTGACCCAGCCTTTAACCAGTATCTCCTTATCAATATTCTCTCCTCCGAGTGCTTCGGCTATATAAGTCCTTTTCATTGTTGTGGTTTTCTCCTTAGGATTCAAGAAAAAGATTTAATAAGAGGCCTCACGCAAAGCCGCAAAGATCGCCAAGAAAACAAAAAAAGAAATTAAACAATAATTTTTTTCCCCTTGCGTTCTTCGCGGATTTGCGTGTGTAGTGCTATGTCCTACCCGGTAACGAATTCCGGGACATTATCCTTCTGAATATTTTCTTTAGACGGCGTATCATCCATTACTATTTTCAACGCATCAAGGAGCATGCGGTTATCCTCCCTGGTCTTAACTGCAACACGGAAATACGTTTCATCGAGGCCAACAAAATTCGAACAATTTCTTATAAGAATATTGTTCTTCAATAAGTGGTTTTGAACCGCTGAAGATGTTATTCCATCATCTTCAATCCTTACCAGTATAAAATTGACCGTTGGTTGAAATGGATGTATACCCTTTATCATTGTCAGTCCGTCATACAGAAAGGTCTTTTCAACGGATACATATTGTCGCGTTTTGGCGGCAAACTCTATATCATTAATTGCAGCCATACCTGCAACCTGCGCAATTGTATTAACAGTCCATGGCTCTTTGTATCTCATTAATTTATTAACTATAGATTCATTTGTTACGAGATATCCAAGCCTCAGACCCGGGAATCCGTAAAATTTTGTTAATGATCTGACTACTATCAGGTTATCCATCAGGGGTGCATCTTTCATAACACTATACTTTTCATCATCCTCAACAAAATCCATAAATGCCTCATCAATAACAATCAGACGGTTTGGATTGTCGTTAACGAGTTCAATTATATCTTCCTTGCGAGTAAGCTGCCCTGTAGGATTGTTCGGGTTACATAAAAAGACCATGCTCTCCTCGACACTCTTCAATCTTGATATATTTGTGTTAATTATCGGAAAGTCCGTGTCATCATTTATGAAATCAACAACATCTATATTTGAGTTAGAAAATGCATCTTTAAATTCACCGAATGTGGGTTGTAGAAGTACACCCTTCTTAGGCTGCAGAGCGCGGGGGATCAGATAAAACAGTTCATTCGATCCATTGCCAATAATTACGTTTGACACATTACAAGGGATTTTTTCAGCAATGGCCTTTCTCAGGTCAGTACACTGACTATCAGGATAGTGCCGGATATCGTTGAATTGTTCTGTCACGGCCTTTTGAACAACGGATGGGCAACCTAACGGGTTTATGCTTGCACTAAAGTCAATGATCTCGTCCGGATTCAATCCATACTTATCACATATCTGCTTTACGTTACCACCGTGACCATTAAGCATTCTCTCAACCTCAATTATAATTATTTGTACAGATAACTGGACATGTCCTGATTCATTTTATAACAAAAAATCATTTTAATTGCCAGACAATGGAAAAACAATCAAATTTTATCAGTCACAAAATCTCTCAATCTAAAATCCCTGTTACCATTAAAAGTGATTACAAAAAAAATCTTTTTTTCGTGCAAGAAAGGTTTTTTGTGCTTGGCAGGGGCCTACTGCCGAGTAGACCGATGGCGTGAAATTTAGAAACATTTCGTGCTTCGCCCTTAATTGATTGTTCTTGGCACAAAATGGGTGACCCTCTTCACGCAAATCTCAGTGCTGTTTCTCCGGAAACTTGAAACCAATATACGTTCCTGAACTTATCCCCATAAGCGCCAATAATTGTTGATCGAAATCAGGCATTGATAACACTCTGTGTACTGACGCGATGAAGATAACCCCCAGTACAAGCGTCCAACCGGCTATCTGAAAACGTGGGAAACTTATCCCATTCGCATCACTAAGAATATCCACAAAAAACCTTTCCGATGGTAAGAGTTTAACTGTTTTTTCAAGATCCTGAATCTTATTGTCAAATTGTTCAAGCTGGACTTTTTTCTCCGCAGCTCCTATATTCGGGTCGATCTCCAAGGCCGCTTTTTTAATGGTGCAGCTGGCAAGCTCTCCTGCCGCAACTTTACGTTTATTACCGTCTATAACAGTAGTACTCATGGCAGTGGCAGTACTGATACCTATCAGAGTGAGAACCGATGGTGTGAGGATATTGGAAACACCCGTGACCATCCATATGAATACATAAGAACCGATAACCAGAAGGAACCAGAATGCCATCTGTGTGCGGCCAAGACTGAAAGTCTTACGGTAAGGTCTGCCATTATCATCTTTACCTTCAGGTTGAGGGCCCGCGTCTCTGAGTAGATCGCTCTTTATCGCGAGCCATACTACCAGAACAGCCGCAGCCACCAGCATACCAAGGAAGATCCAAAAACCGTTTTTATCAATAGTGACAAGGTCATATGCATTGTTGACACCTCTAACGTCAGTATCTATTGGCGGATAGTTTTCAATTCCTACCGTGATGCTTACTTTGCGCGGCGCAGGTGGAAAAAGTTTCGATCTTCCAAGCAAGCTGTTCCAGGATTCCTGCGTTTGTGAATCTCCTTCTATCGTCAGGAGGTTGAATGTCAATTCTCTGCCGAGGTCGCCGCCATGCCTCGGATGCAAACCACGAAAGGGATATCCATCAAGATAGAGGATAATATTTGACAGATTATTTTTTGCCAGTTCCAGAAATTCCGGAAGGTTATCAACCTCTATGGTTATAGATTCGAACAGTTTGCATTGACCCCTTACCTTCGTTACCTTCGCAGTCTTATCTTTTTCTTTCGTAGTCTCTTTCGATACTTTTGGA
>JANLHC010000103.1 GCA_024654465.1 Candidatus Scalindua sp. | reverse complement strand
GCTTTCGAGATTGTATCAGTCGCTTCTTCCCAGTCAAGACAGACATCAGGCAGAAACCCGCTCCCTCTTGAGCTGCCTTCATTCAGGAACTCCACTCCTCTGTCACCGTAGAAACCTATTGCAGACGCGCAGACAAAGACAGAAGGGGGGGTGGGTAGCTTTAAGATGTGCTCGCAAAGTCTCTTAGTTCCTTCAACACGACTGCTTCTGATCTTGTCTTTTTTCTTTTTGGTCCATCTTCCGGATGCGATGTTTTCACCTGCCAGGTGAACAATTCCGTCAATACCTCCGGTAAAAGCAGAATCCCAATCTCCTCCTTCAGGTTTCCAGGAAATTCCATTATCTTTTGGATCTTCACGTAAGATCCTGCTGACGGTAACATCCTTTTTTGATAAGAATGAGACCAAACTGGATCCTATGAGTCCTGAATAACCGGTTATTGCAACTTTCATCGTGACACCTCCTTTTATTTAATTTGTTGGTCTTTACATCTATAATTCATCCGGTAATGTCCCTTTTAGGACCAAAATATTCATAGACAATATTGTTTGGGGTGACTCCCCAATTGATTAATTCCCGGTATAAATACTTCATCATTTGTACCGGGCCGCAGAGATAGAACTCCGCATCTTTTTGATGACTTGTAATCTCTTTTACCGAGTTTATAGAAATTCTTCCCGGTTCTGTATCCGCAGACTTTACCGAATTTTCGGAGTAAAAAAAATGATGGTTAACGTTGTCATGGTCTGCTGTTAATGTGACAACATCATCCTTAAATGCATGAGTATTTCTATTGCACGTTCCATGAATAAAGTATATCTGTCTGGTAAGCTGTTGTTTCACCGCATCCTGTAAGATACTCATCATTGGGGTTATTCCAACGCCCCCACTGATAAGTACTGCAGGATTATCTGTATCGTTTAGATACAGACGGCCGTAAGGTGGGTTTACGCTTATTTTGTCTCCCTGACTAAGCGTATCGTGGAGGTAATTTGACACCAGCCCGTTTTCTTCCCGCTTGACTGAAATTCGATAGTATTTACTATTCGGGATGCATGAAAGAGAATAGTTACGGAAAACAATAACTCTTCCAGGTAACTCCAACATAATGCTGATGTACTGACCTGCTTTGCTGGTTACAATTGTTTTGCCATCTGCCGGTTCAAGGTAAAATGAGGCTATCAAATCGTTCTCATTTACTTTATTAGTGAGGACAAATTTTTTGTAACCTTTCCAACCGCCCTCTTTTGCCAATGTTTCGTCATATTTTTTACGTTCGGTTTCAATTATAATATTTGCAAAATTATCAATAGCTTCCTTCCAGGCTGCCATGACTTCAGGAGTTCCCCTGTCTCCGAGTACATTTTCGATTGTTTCCAGTATGCAGGCAGTAACAAGCTTGTATTGTACAGGCTTTATGTCCAATGAAGCGTGCTTTTCTGCTATGTCGTTTACCAGTGGTTTAATTGCATCAAGATTTTCAATGGAGTTTGCATACTCTACAATTGATGCGGCAAATGCTCGTGGTTGTGTACCGTCGCGTATATGCGTCTGGTTGAAAAAGACTATTAATCCCGGATAATTACTGAACATTATCGGATAAAAAGTCTTTGCCAATTCTGTTATATTTTCCTCAATTACCGGTGCTGTCGCTTTAATGATCTTTATTGTCTTGTCTGTAAGGTCCATATTCGACTTTCTAAAATCAGTGTCCGTTTTGCGGTAATTATCAAATCAGGTAGAAGATGCCTTCTCTTTTCCTGACAAAAAGCGCCAAGGACTTTAATCCCATCCTTGAGAAGGAGGGGTGGTTATCAATCTATAAGCTTCCTCAGCCTATTGATAGGGGAGCATTCCCATTTTATTGTATATAAAAGAGGTGGATTCACTTCGTTTAATCCACCCTACCTCACACCATACGTTTGCTCACTTGTAAGGTGGATTAAGGCCGGAGGTCGAATCCACGTATTCATGGGTATCATACCTGATTTACAAAAAATTGGGAATGCTCCC
>JANLHC010000101.1 GCA_024654465.1 Candidatus Scalindua sp. | reverse complement strand
ACGACAAAAAGAAACAACGGAAACGGTTGAACTTGCACATATCCAAAATGAATTGGCTAATCTATACAGGCAACAGGGCAAGTATGAAGAAGCCGAGCCCTTGTATAAGCGGTCACTAGAGATTTTACGAAGTACATTCCCAAACGGGCATCCGAATATTGATATTATCGAAAGTAACTACGACAGCATGAAACAGGAAATGCAAAGCAACCAATAGCACGGAATACCTAATCGTCTGATAAGAGAATGATATGTTGTATTTTTTTAGGAATAGTTGTGCTATTCAGAAATTGGTTATCTGCTTATTAGCTCCAATTAGAGAATCAGATTTGGTCAATAATGAGAATAAATATAAATAGCTTCGTTATTATTGCAATTTTCTTTGTTTTTCCACATATAAGCCTTGCTGATAGTATAAATAAAAAAGAGGGATTACGAATTAACGAGCAAGCGATTAAGCAGTTAATGCAAGAGTATATTAATACCGAGAATAGTGAAAAACGAGAGGAAATAAAAAAAGGGATTATTCGAATTGAAAGCAATCCTGATAAACTTAAGGAATTATTAATTAATTCGGCCAGGTATCATGAAACACAGTTTGCTATTCATGAAAAGCTGGTAAAAATTAGCCATAAAGGGGGAAGGTATTTCCTCTATATACCAAAAGGATATAATCCGGATACACCGTACCCATTGATTGTAAGTTTACATGGGATTGGAGAGGGTGGTGTTGCGTTCATTGGAAGATGGCTGAGGCATTCTGACCATGGTCAAAAATACATATTTTTATGTCCCCATTATGATTCCGGTTATTGGTGGGAAAAGGACGGTGAAGATTTAGTTCTGGATTCAATAAAACAGGTTTGTGCTGAGCAAAACATTGATACTGACAGGATTTATTTGACAGGATTTTCAAGTGGTGCACATGGAGTATGGTATATTTCAATTAGAAATCCTGACATTTTTGCAGCTATAGCACCGATTGCAGGTGAGTGTATAATTTCGCAGCAAATTGAAAATCTGTTACACGTACCGGTATTTATAATTCATGGTGATCAGGATGGAGATATACCGATTGCTGCAGCCAGGGACGCAAGAGATAAGTTGCAAAAGTTAAATTATGAATTTAAATATCTTGAGATACCAGGCCAGAGGCATGCTTATCCAATAAAAAAGAGCAATGAAATTTTGAAGTGGTTTGAATCTAAGAAAAGGAATTCGCGACCACATACAATTCATTATTCAGGAAATCTCTCGGAGGAAAGATATATTTATTGGATAAAATGTAAAGAGATTATAGAGTGTTTCGATCTTCTAAATCCCACACATCAAAATAGAAGTCAAGAAAGTCTTAATAATGATATAGATAGATTTCATGTAACCGAATGTCATAGTATAGACATAAAGGTTAAAGAAAATAAAATAATTGTTAAATCACAAAATATTAAGAATATGCTCCTGTTTTTAGATGACAAGCTGATTGATATAACGAAACCCGTTGATGTAA
>JANLHC010000021.1 GCA_024654465.1 Candidatus Scalindua sp. | reverse complement strand
TATGTCTATCTTCAAATTATCATCAGAATATGAACCACAGGGTGACCAGCCTGAGGCGATAGAAAAATTAACAAGGGCCTTTAAATCGGGTGAAAAGTTCCAGACTCTCATGGGGGTAACAGGTTCAGGAAAAACCTTTACCATGGCAAACGTTATAAAAAATCTGAATAAACCGACACTCGTGATGTCCCACAACAAAACCCTCGCCGCACAGCTTTACAGCGAATTCAAGGAGTACTTTCCGGAAAATGCGGTGGGGTATTTTGTAAGTTATTATGATTATTATCAGCCGGAGGCCTATATTCCGCAGAGAGATATCTATATTGAAAAAGAGGCGACAATAAACCAGGAGATAGACCGCCTTCGCCTGGCGGCAACAAGCGCTCTTATGTCACGTAAGGACGTGATATTAGTGGCAAGTGTTTCATGTATTTACGGTCTGGGTTCACCGGAGGAGTATCGGGAGATGTATGTGCAGTTAAAAAAGGGGCAGGAGATAGAACGGGATACACTGCTCCTGAAACTCGTTAACATACTTTACGAAAGAAGTGACATTAAATTTGAACGTGGTGTGTTTCGCGTTAATGGTGATGTGGTAGATGTATATCCCGCATATGAAAAATTTGCCTATCGTATCGAGCTATTTGGTGATGAGGTAGATGGCCTTTCGATTATTGATCCGGTTTCAGGAGATAAATTAGAGGAGATGGAAGATATCTCTATCTACCCTGCCAAGCATTTTGTGATGCCCGAAGGCAAGATTGAGGGTGTTATCGAATCTATTGAAAGGGAGCTTGTTCCCTGGCTGAAGGAGTTGCGTTCTCAAAATAAAGATTTTGAAGCACAACGCCTGGAGGCAAGAACACGTTACGATATGGAGATGTTATCAGAGATAGGTTATTGCCATGGCATTGAAAACTATTCCCGTCATATCAGTGGCCGTGCACCGGGAGATCGTCCATTTTCACTGCTTGATTATTTTCCTGATGAGTTTTTCATGGTTGTTGACGAGTCTCATGTGGCGATTCCACAGATTCGTGGTATGTATGCGGGGGACAGGTCACGGAAAGAGACTCTTGTGAAATATGGTTTCAGGCTTCCTTCTGCGCTGGATAACAGGCCTTTGCGTTTTGATGAATGGGAGTCAATAGTTCAGCAGGTATTGTTGGTATCGGCAACTCCTGCAGAGTATGAGATAAATAAGTGCCATGGTAAGGTTGTTGAGCAGGTAATTCGACCGACAGGACTTCTGGACCCGATAGTAAGGATATTGCCTGCAAAGACCCAGGTTAAAGACCTTCTGCAGCAGATCAGGAAGAGAGCAGATAAAAAAGAGCGTGTGCTTGTAACAACATTAACCAAGCGGCTTGCGGAAGATTTGAGTGAATACATAAAAGAAGAGGGCCTTAAGGGAATGTATCTGCATTCAGAATTTAATGCTATTGAGCGGGTAGAGATACTTAGAGATCTCAGGCTTGGAAAGTTTGACGTAGTTGTCGGAGTAAACCTGTTGAGAGAAGGGCTTGACTTGCCGGAGGTATCATTGGTAGCAATATTAGACGCTGATAAGGAAGGGTTCCTTCGTTCCGAGACATCCCTTATACAAACAATAGGACGGACAGCAAGAAACGTAAACGCAGAGGTTATATTGTACGCTGATAAAGTAACTCAGTCCATGCAGAAGGCTATGGATGAAACTGAGAGAAGGCGCAAGATTCAGCTCGAACACAATAAACAGAATAACATCACGCCACAGACTATTCGCAAGGGAATTAGAAAAAGTATTGAAAATGAAAGTGCTTCAAAAAAGATTGCAATGCAGATGGTTAAAGAAGATGAGGCTGAATACGTAACCCAGGAATATATAAGAGAGCTTGAAGAAGAGATGCTTCAGGCTGCCAGCGATCTCAACTTTGAAAAGGCAGCAGAAATACGTGACAGAGTACTGAAATTAGCGCCTAAACATGCAGACAGAATTTGATCTTAAAAAAATAAAAAACCTTGTTCAGTTAGCTATAAAGGAAGATATCGGTACGGGGGATATTACCTCTAAAATATTCATTCCTGAAGGTTCTGAATCAAATGGGATTTTAATAGCTAAAGAAACCGGTATCATTGCAGGTTTGCCGGTTGTCGGATATGTCCTTTCGCAAATAGATAAGGATTTGATTTTTACGGTAAATATTGAAGACGGATCAAGGGTTGAAAAAGGTTCAGTAATAGCGAGTGTTAAAGGTTTAACGTTATCATTGTTGTCGGCAGAAAGGCTTGTGCTTAACTTTTTGCAGAGGCTTTCCGGTATAGCAACGGCGACTAACCAGTTTGTGGAAAGAGTAAAGGGGTATAAAGCTCAGATCCTGGATACACGGAAGACAGCTCCCGGGTGGCGTTACCTCGAAAAATATGCCGTGAAAATTGGTGGAGGTGCTAATCATAGAATGGGGCTGTATGACCAGATTCTGATAAAAGACAATCATCTCAAAATTATGGAATCGGAAAAAGAGAACTGTGATATTGGCCGCCTTGTAAAAAAAGCCCGAGAACAGGTAGCAAATGAGGTACTTATAGAAGTAGAGGTAGAAGATGTATGCCAAATCAAGGAGATGGTGGATGCCGGTGTTGATGTAATTTTGTTTGACAATATGCCTCCCTCAAAAATAAATGAAGCTGTAGAAATGGTTAAGGAGTTTGAAGCTAGTCGTGATGCAGGAACCGGCAGAGTTATATTAACAGAAGCGTCAGGTAATATTACCATTGAAAATGTTGAAGAGTATGCGAAGGCCGGAGTGGACAGAATATCGGTTGGTATGATAACACACTCGGCCAGGGCGTTGGATATATCTTTTGATATAAGTTATAAAGTAATGCTATAATCCACGTTGAAATATTTATTTAAAAAAAGAGAATTTCCACATATTATGAATAATAATGAAATAAAAATCGTTTTTACCGATTTAGATGGTACGTTGCTGGACCATAGTACCTACTCTTATAGTGAGGCGGAAAAAGCGTTGAAATCGCTCAGAGAGAAAAGCATTCATCTTGTTTTGTGTTCCAGTAAATCCAGGGACGAAATAAAGATCTATCGAGATAAACTGTCAAATAATGAACCCTTTATATCAGAAAATGGGGGAGCAATATACATTCCTGAAAAATATGGCTTGAAGTGCGATTTTGATAAAACTGATAACGGTTTTTTAGTAGTAGAAATTGGTTCTGAATATAAAATTCTCAAGAGTGCATTTGAACAAATAAAAATAAAAACCGGTATAAATGTAAAAAGTATTGCTGAATTTACGGTAGATGAAATCGTTGAGCTGACAGGTTTGAGAAGAGAAGAAGCTTGTCTCGCTCAAAAAAAAGAATATTCGCTGCCTTTTATTATTGATGGCAGTGAAGAAGATGTTAAGAATATTCAAGATGAAATCAGCTTATCAGGCTTCAATTATACTGAAGGTGCAAGGTTTGCATACCTTATGGGTGGAAATGATAAGGGAAAAGCCGTCAATATTCTGGTAGATATTTTCAGGAAAAACTATCCGGATACAAAAATATTAACTGTTGGCCTGGGGGATAGTTTAAATGATCTTCCGATGTTGGAAGCAGTAGATAAGAAATTTCTTGTGAAGAAAGAATTCGGAAACTATGAGGAGCGCATAAAGGTTGGCGACCTTATTTATGTCGATGGTATCGGGCCGGTCGGTTGGAATAAAGCGATTTTAGGCTTGTTTGGTAAGTAATAATCAGCTAGTTGTTACTTTGTGCACTCTGTACATTTTCGGCGCATTGGCGCTAATTTATTTGTCAAAACTCAAATAGAGTGGGAGGTTAGTATTATGGGAGACTTTCATCAGTCTGGAGAAATTACAACACTACACAGATTTGGTAGTAGAGATATTCACAAACTGGAGGCCGAAATAAAAAAACTCTCACGTCTGAGACCGATTGCTCTTGTATTGCCGACAATCTTTTCTGAATTGGAAGGCACTGCACTTCCAAATATTGTGAACGAGTTAAAGGAGGTTAAGTACTTAAAACAAATTATAGTAGCTTTAGGCAGGTTTAATAAGGAACAATTTAAACATGCGAGGAAATTCTTTTCTGTTTTACCTCAAGAGGTAACGTTGATATGGAATGATGGTCCCAGGATGAAGAAGCTTTATAAACTACTTGATGAAAAAAATGTATCAGCAGGGTCAGATGGAAAGGGAAGGTCCGCATGGATGTCTTACGGTTATGTTCTGGCAAGTGAAAAATCAAAGGTAATCGTATTGCACGACTGTGACGTACTGACGTACAGCAGAGAATTCCTTGCGCGGCTATGTTATCCGGTTGTTAATCAAGACCTGGATTTTGAGTTTTGCAAAGGATATTACAGCCGTGTCACTGATCGTATGCATGGCAGGGTAACCAGACTCCTTGTAACCCCTCTGTTGAGGGCTTTGCGCAGGTTATTGGGGGATCTCGATTTTCTGAAATATATGGATAGTTTCAGATATCCACTGGCGGGAGAATTTTCCATGTTGGCTGACCTGGCAAGGGTAAACAGGATCCCTGGTGATTGGGGATTGGAGGTCGGTGTGTTGGCAGAAATATACAGGAATTGTTCCAAGAAAAGAATATGTCAGGTGGATATATGTGAGACATATGAACATAAACACCAGCCACTTTCAGAAGAAGATAATACAACAGGATTAATGAAGATGAGTATAGACATCACCAAGACAATTTTTACTACGTTGGCAAGTGCAGGTATAATATTCAATGAGGGTTTCTTCCGGACGTTAAGCATAACATATCTGAGGACGGCCCAGGCTTTCATTGAAAAATATGAAACTGATTCAGCAATAAACGGGTTGTACTTTGACAGACACCTTGAGACAAAGGCAGTAGAGGCCTTTACTAATGGGCTTAAGATTGCAGGTGATCGATTTCTTGAAGATCCAAGTGGATCACCGCTCATACCGAACTGGAGCAGGGTGAATTCTGCAATACCAGATTTTTTTGAAAAGCTTGTTGTTGCTGTTGGGCATGATAATGAATAGGCGCTTAAAGCGTCTAAACTACCAACATGTTGCCCGTCTGCC
This sequence comes from Candidatus Scalindua sp., assembly GCA_024654465.1. Lineage (GTDB taxonomy): Bacteria > Planctomycetota > Brocadiia > Brocadiales > Scalinduaceae > Scalindua. The sequence goes on along the minus strand of JANLHC010000021.1, from coordinate 4,876 downwards.
CTGTCCGTCCAACAAGCGGGCATAAGTCGGGCAGGTGTTTCCGGAAGTGGAATTTTGTATTCCATGCTTCAAATTTATTCTATAAGAAACTTTTCGAAAAGAAAAAAATGGATGGTATAAAAATAAAAGATAATATTTATTGGGTTGGAGCATTAGACCCTGAAATGAGAATATTTGATTTAATCTTCAAGACTGATCACGGAACTACTTATAACTCTTATTTAATTAAAGATGAGAAAACTGCGTTAATAGATACGGTTAAAGAGCCTTTCACAACAGAGTTTATTTCAAGGATTAATTCACAGATTGATCTTGCAGACATTGATTACATCATTGTAAGTCATACAGAGCCTGACCATACAGGTGCGCTTCCAGAGCTGCTAAAATACGCATGCAACGCGAAGATTATCGCTTCAAAAGCCGGTGGGCATTTACTGAAAAATATACTCAATGTACCCTTTAATCTGACAACTATCGATGAGTGTCCTGATATAGATCTGGGTACTTGCAAACTTAAATTTTTTCCTGCACCGTATTTACATTGGCCGGATACTATTTTCACCTATTTAGATAGGGAGAAAATACTTTTTACGTCTGATGCATTTGGTGCGCATTATTGTGACGAGAGAATGTTTGATGATCTGGTTGGCGATTTTGATCCTAATTTTCACTATTACTATGACAGTATAATGCGTCCGTTTAAACCGTATATCATTAAAGTTATTGAAAGGATTGAGGAATTAGATATAGATATTATTGCTACCGCACATGGGCCGATTATACGGGAAAATCCTCGGAAATACATTGAAAGTTACCGTCGCTGGAGCCAGGCTCAAACAGATGCAATAAAGAATGTATTGATTCTGTATGTCAGTATATACGGAAACACGAAAAAAATGGCGGAAGCCATTGCCAAAGGGGTTTCAGAAGAGGGTGTGAATGTTAAAATGTTAAATGTAAATAATACAGATCCTCAATTTATCAGGGATGCCATTGAAAAGGCAGATGGTATAATTGTCGGAACCCCGACAATTGTTGGGGACGTTCCAAGACCTATCTGGGACGCACTTACCCTTCTTTCCTCCGTTAATTTCAGAATTAAATTGGGGTCTGCTTTTGGTTCTTATGGTTGGAGTGGCGAAGCTACGAAAATGGTTGAAGATAGGCTAAGCGGGCTGCATATAAAGCTTCATAAACCTTCCTTTAGAGTAAAATTAATTCCTGAAGATAAAACGTTGAAAGAGTGCCTGGAATTTGGAAAAGAGTTTGTAAGCGCTCTAAAACAAAAATAAATATTACTTCAATTTCTTAATAAGTCGTTTGTAAGGAAAGTTTTTACCGGGACATACGGTACCTTTTTGACGAACCTGACTATGTTTGACGATGTGTGATTTAGGGATGTTATATTTTTCAGAGAAATAAGTAACCAGGCTTATGAGAGACTTGATCTGGTTGTTTGTAGGTTTGTTGTCTGCTTCGAAATTTCCAACAAGGCAGATGCCGATAGAAATTCGATTAAGGTCCATATTGGCGGTATGCGCACCATGAAGCTGTTTTTTCCATCTTTCGCCTACCTCAATTTCGCCATTGCCAGAACCGTTACCGTTGCCGATGACGAAATGATAGGCTAATCCGTGCTCCCATTTTTTTTCTTCTCTATGATATCTATCAAAGTTATCTGCATTTCCTTCATCAGTAGCGCTGTGATGTAACACTACATATTCCCATTTTTTTTCTTCTACGTCTACCCTGCACAATTCATCAATGTTAATGGCAATGGTAATTGTAGGCTCCTTTTTAATACTGATAAATGGCAGATAGATGAAAAGTCCTGTTGCGGTTATAAACATCGCAACTGAGACTGTTATGATATGCCATTCAACTATCTTCATAGTGTAGTTTGGTTAAAGCAAGACATAGAGGAATAATATTATTCTCTTTCATGGTGTGAACGCGTTAAAAGACTTATGCTTACGCATCTGAAAAAGTCCCTTAAAATCAATATTTTATAGAAATATTGGGACAGTAAAGCAAGGATAATATGCTTGTATGCCGATGCTTATCTTGACACTTTATTACAATTGTGATAGTATTCTACAATATTACTACGATTTAAAATATTTGTAAGGGCTTATATTGCAATGGCTTATGGAAAATTTGCCGAAGTTGTCCTGGATATACCTCTCAATAAAAAATTTCATTACAACATCCCACCATCTTTTGTAAATCAGGTAGAAATCGGTAAAAGGGTTAAGGTGCCTTTCGGGAGGAGAACCGTTGTGGGATATTGTGTTGGGTTAACCAATATATCAGACGTAAAAACACTAAAGGACATAATACACGTAATCGACACAACACCTATCTTGAGTTCCAAAATGTTGGGAGTTGCGGAATGGATGGCGAATTTCTATTTTTGTGGTTTGGGCGAAGCCCTGGAATCCTTTTTGCCTTCTGTGGTAAAGAAGGGTATTAAATCCAGGACGATAAACGTTATAAGATTATGCAAGGATGGAATCTCTGTAAAAGAGATGATTTCCACCATCAAAAAGAGAGCGCCAATACAGGCAAGAGCGCTGGAGGCCCTTGCTGAAGTGGGAGAGATTACATTTCCGGAATTAGCAAATATCAGCAAGTGCAAAATGGATAGTGTTAATAGGCTTCGAGATCGAGGTTTTATAACCCTTGATAAAGTAGAAGTAAGCGATCCCCTCTTTGCAGGAAAACACTTCAAAAAAACAGTTCATTTCTCTTCAACCGAAGAACAGGAAGTAGCAATCAGGCTTATTAAGAGAAAAGTAAGAGAAAGAAAGCATAGTGTCGTTTTACTGAAAGGTGTTACAGGAAGCGGTAAGACGGAGGTCTATCTTCAGGCGATCTCAGAAGTAATTACTTTGGGGATGAAGGCTATTGTTCTGGTTCCTGAAATATCTCTCACGCCACAAACTATTGAAAGGTTCAAATCCCGTTTTGATAGAGTAGCCGTCTTGCATAGCAGTTTGACAGAGAGGCAAAGAAGTGATCAATGGTGGGATATTAAGAATGGAAATGCGGACGTTGTTGTTGGCGCCCGTTCGGCAATATTTGCTCCTTTAGAAGATGTGGGACTTATCGTAATTGACGAAGAACATGAGAATACGTTCAAGCAGGATACCTCTCCGCGTTATAACGCTCGCGATGTGAGTGTTGTAAGGGCGGCATATGAAAATGCTGTGGTTGTACTTGGTTCTGCGACACCTTCTCTTGAAAGTTTTTACAATACCGAAATTGGTAAGTATGAATGTGTCACTTTGAAGAATCGGGTTGGACACAAGCCTCTTCCCAGGGTGGAAGTTATTGATATGCGACGTGAGATATTCGGAGGTAAAGGGCAGAAACCGATATCGGATTATCTGGAACTTAGCATGAAGGAATGCCTTTCTAAGAAAGAGCAGGTTCTGTTACTTTTAAACAGACGTGGATTTTCGCCTTTTATAAGTTGTAGAAGATGTGGATTTGTATTAAAATGCAAAAGGTGTGACATATCTCTTACATATCATAAGAAGAAAGAAGCGGTAATATGTCATTATTGCTTTGCGGAAGAACCTGTTCCCAGAGAATGTCCTGATTGCTGCTCTCCAGGTATACGTTTTACGGGTTTTGGTACGGAGAGGATGGAGGAACTGATCAGGGCCAGATTTCCCCAGTACAATCTTTTGAGAATGGATAGCGATACAATGAGGGGGCGGGATTCTCACGAAAAGGCATTAAGCGCTTTTCGACGTGGCGATATAGATATCCTTTTAGGTACTCAAATGATAGCAAAAGGCCTTGACTTTCCAAACGTTACTTTAGTTGGAGTGCTTTCTGCAGATACGATTGTCAATCTGCCTGATTTTCGGGCAAGTGAAAAAACGTTCCAATTGCTATGTCAGGTGGCAGGTAGGACTGGAAGAAGCGCAAAAGGAGGAAAGGTTATTGTTCAAACCTATAACCCGGAACATTACAGTATTACCTATGCTGCAACACATGACTATGATGGATTTGCCAAAAAAGAACTTGAATATAGAAAGCAACTTTATTATCCTCCATATGGAAGATTAGCCAGAGTTGTCTTACGTGGAAAAAAGGATCTGGATGTTAAAGAAAAAGCCTCGAATATTGCTGAAAAGCTGATGAATGCAATAAAATTGTCTGACGGTTCACTTCTGGCTGGCTTGCGTAAAGATAAAGTCGGAGTTTTAGGTCCCGCGCCTGCGCCGATTGTCCGGGTTAAAGACAACTATAGATGGCACTTAATAGTGAAGGCGGATAGTTTTAAAAACCTGCATACGATTTTAAAAAGTATTGAAAACGAGAATAGAAATTCAAAAAAGGTTCAGATGATGATAGATGTGGACCCATACATGTTATTATAGGTGATAAAAAATGCCAGAAAATGGATTTAGTGCGAAAAAATTCTTCGGTGACGGTGGAGGTATGACATACAGTGATTTTATCCTGCTACCGGGCCATATAGGTTTTTCTATAGAAGATGTTGATCTGGAAACAAACATTACAAGGAATCTCCGGATAAAAAGACCACTTGTCAGTTCTCCGATGGATACCGTAACAGAGTCAAAAATGGCCATCTATCTGGCCCTTCTTGGCGGGATTGGTATAATACATTATAACAACACAATTGAAGAACAGACCAGGGAAGTCAGGCTGGTAAAACGATTTGAAAACGGCTTCATTACCGATCCGGTAACTCTCAGTCCTGAAAATACCATTTCCGATGTAGATGATATTAAAAAAACAGACGGATTTTCCGGTATTCCAATAACCGAAGACGGGACATTAAAAACTAAATTAATAGGTATCGTTACGCGGAGAGATATAGATTTTGAATTAGATAGAA
>JANLHC010000099.1 GCA_024654465.1 Candidatus Scalindua sp. | reverse complement strand
TAGACTTTAATATACTATCTTTCAATCATAACTGTCGTCTTGTCATAACCTTTTTAAGCTAAAAAACTTAAAAAGGAAATTCCTATATAATCAAGTTATCGACCAATTCTAGAACGTTTCAAACCAAATATAATTTTAGGGCTAACAGCTACACCTGAAAGAATGGATGGCGAGAATATTCTCAAAGATTTCTGTTTCTGTATTGCCGCTGAAATAAGATTGCCAGAAGCATTGAATAGAAAACTACTTTGTCCCTTTCAATATTTCGGCGTGACAGACAGTATTGATTTGTCAAACGTAGAATGGCGCAATGGAAGATATTTACCAGGTGAATTAACAAACATTTACATGCAAGGTGACAAAAGAGTAAGAGAAATAATAATCAATTTAAAAAAATATTTAAACGACATTTACGATGCAAGAGCGCTTTGTTTTTGTGTAACGCAAGAGCATGCACAATACATGGCTGAAAAGTTTTCACTTGCCGGCTTCAAAGCAGATTATTTAGTGAGTTCAAGAAATCAATTAAGAGGTGATTTAAGAACTAAATTCTTGAGAAAAGAAATCAACTACCTTTTCGTTGTTGATATTTTCAATGAAGGCGTTGATCTGCCAGATATTGATACTATATTGTTCTTAAGACCGACAGAAAGTTTAACAATATTTCTTCAGCAACTTGGAAGGGGTTTGCGATTAGCAGAGGGTAAGGATTGTTTAACAGTGCTAGATTTCGTTGGTAATTCACGCCCAGAGTATGACTTTGATGGAAAATTTAGAGCATTAGTCGGAAAAACAAGTACTTCTATTCAAAAAGAAATTGAAGACGATTTCCCCCACTTGCCTTTGGGATGTACAATTATTTTAGAAAAAAAGGCAAAAGATTTTATTCTTCAAAATATCAAAAAAGCAACATCATTTAACAAAGCCCAATTGCTTATAAAGCTTCGAAATTACCAACACCAAACTGCTTTACAGCTTAACCTAAAAAATTTTTCAACTTTCTACCATATACCTCTTCAAAATATTTACAAAAAAGGAAACTGGAAAAGATTATGTGTTTTAGCAGAGCAAACTGAAGATTACCCTACTAATAATGAAAAGGAAATTCATAGAACAGTTAAAAATACATGGCTTTCTTGTAATTCAAATTCTTATTTTAAGTTTATTTTATCATTAGCTAAAAAAGATTTTGGTATCAATTTCGACTATTTCAACAAAGAAGAAAAAGCTATGTGCCTAATGCTTCATTATGATGTTTGGCAAACAGCTGGCAATTTTAACTCACTAGAAGAAAGTATCAAAACGATCGGAGAAAATAAAATCCTAACAGAGGAAATTATTGAGGTGCTTGAAATACTAATTAATAGAATTGACTTTATAGAAAGGGACATATCTCTTCCATTTTCGCAGCCGCTTAAAGTCCACAGCCGCTATACTAGGAGCCAAATATTAGCAGCTTTCGGTTTTCACTCCTTCACAAAGAAAAGTGAAATAAGAGAAGGTGTTGCCTTCAGTAAAGAAAAAAATACAGAATTACTTTTTGTTACTCTTAATAAATCTGAAAAGGATTTCTCACCTACTACTCTGTATAACGATTTTGCTATTAGCGAAACTATTTTTCACTGGCAGTCACAAAACGAATCAAAACCCGATAGCGGTAAAGGGTTATCCTATGTACAGCACAAAGAAAATGAAAAGATAATTCTTCTTTTTGTACGCGAAAAAAACAAAGATGAATTTGGAAATACAATGTCATTTGTTTTCCTTGGAGAGGGGAATCTAATTGATCATTATGATTCTAAACCAATGAGCATAAAATGGAAACTTAATGAACCAATGCCTCCCTATCTCTGGAAGGATTCTGCAAAAATGGCGGTGGGATAATTCTACGATAAAATATGCAGAAAAATAAAAAGAAGAGTAGGGCAAAAAGGCAAACCTTGATCTGAAGAGGAGAGGGGCCAAGTCTTTAAGATTGTTGATTATGTAGAACGTCAAACCTTGATTAGTGATTAGCGGATAGCAATAAACCTCTTCTTATCACCCAAGCACCACATATAAAGCGTAAGCAATTTAAGAAGCCAGGGATAACAACTATTTCTATTCCCTGCTTCTGTTTTTTCTCCCCGGTCAACTCACACCAGAATTTACAACTGGAAATCCCGGGATGGAAATGGCATGTTTTGCGTCAAATCGTTTCACTATGTTGTTATCTTAATTAATCTGCAAAAAAACCCGGAGTTTACCTATAGGTTAAAAAGAGATTAAAAAGCTGAGTTTCTTGAGGTCGGTATTGTTTCCATGAAATATCAATTCGTGCCAGCCCCCGTCCCCGCCAGAAAGTACGCCGCCAGCCCTTGTGCCGGTACGGACGGGGGCTGGAGGACACCCGCCTGCCATTTGTCGGGCAGGGATTCCTCTGATAAGTCTGGAGTATTAAGTACAGGAGTAGTAAATAAAGCAGCAATACAAATTAAAACCTATTGATATACCGGTTCCAGTGTTCCATTATAAGGTTTTACTTTGATCTGTTTGGCGCGTTCCTCGGCTTGCGCTGCATCATACTGAAACTGTAATCTCATCCACCCGTCAGGCGTTCCTCCAAATGCCTTGGAAATACGAATTGCCATGTCCCAGGACAAATCTGTCTTTTTATTAATCAGCATGCTTAATGCCTGCCTGCTAACCCCTAGAATTTTTGCCCCTTCAGTAATACTTAAATTATATGGTTCCAGACAATCTACCCGCACCCCCAATCCGGGATGTGGCGGGTTTTTCATATATGCTTTCTTCATCTTTATTTCCTCCCCTTAATGATAATCTTCAAAATTCACATCAAGAGCGTCGCCATTTTCAAACTGAAAAGTAATTCGCCAGTTTGCCCTGACGGTAACACTCCAGGTTCCTTTTCTATTGCCTTTTAATTCGTGCAGATTGTAAGAATGAATATCCATTGCCTCAATTGTTTTAGCCGTATTTAACCTTGCTAGAATTAAGCTGATCCTCTCAAGCATGTCGCGTGGTAACCGTTGAGGGCTACCATCTGTAAAAAATTTTTTCAACCCTCTATGTTTGAAACTTTTGACCATTACAGGATTGTAACCCGTCAGTTGACGATTGTCAATTATAATCAGCCCATGAGAGGCAAAGTAAACATTAAGAAGGCAGGAGAAGGTTACTCATGAATGCCAGAGGGTCAGACGGAAGAAGAATCTCTGGGAAATATAAAAGATGCCATACATGATTATCTGGAAACTGTTGATGAATTAGGCAAAGACAAGGAATCCCGTTACGTAAAAGTCTGTTAAAAAGAGATAAAAAAGCTGAGTTTCTTGAGGTCGGTATTGTTTCCATGAAATATCAATTCGTGAAATTAGTGCCTGTCGTTAGTAAAACGCATATAGACCGGAAATTCAATCTTTACAGATTTGCAATTTAGTTGCAAATCTGTAAAGATTGTGGTATGTTCTTCGCATGATTGAACGAGCAGTTAAAAAACATGTATTACGTCTGGCAAAGCAGTACCCCGTTGTCACCATCACTGGTCCCCGGCAATCCGGGAAAACCACACTCTGCCGGGCGTTGTTTCCCCATAAACCTTATGTGTCCCTTGAAAATCCTGATAACAGAAGAGTTGCTGTAAAGGATCCAAGACAGTTCCTTGCCGATTTTCCTGACGGGGTTGTCCTGGATGAAATCCAGAAGGCTCCGGAGCTGCTGTCATACATTCAGGGAATTGTAGATGAACAGCAAAAAGAGGGGATGTTTATCATTACCGGTTCCCAGCAGTTTGAGCTCATGGATTCAATTACTCAATCCCTGGCCGGAAGGACGGCTCTGGTTAAACTTCTTCCGTTTTCTTACGAAGAAATATACGGTCAGAAGAAGAGAAGGCAGGATATCAACAAACTTTTATTTAAAGGTTTTTATCCCCGTATCTTTGATAAGAAATTGAATCCCACAGAGGCATTGGCATTTTATACGGCCACCTATCTTGAACGTGATGTTCGCTCCATTATTCAGGTACAGGATTTATCACGCTTTGAAATGTTCCTCAAGATATGCGCGACCCAGACGGGTCAGATCCTCAATCTTTCTCATTTAAGTAATGAGTGTGGTATTGCTGTCAATACCGTTAAAAGCTGGCTGTCTGTGCTTGAAGCCAGTTACATTATCTTTCTACTCAGGCCCCATCACAAAAACTTCAGGAAACGATTAATCAAATCTCCTAAACTCTATTTTATCGATGTAGGGCTGGCTGCTTATCTGCTCGATATTCAGGATGAAACGCATGTAAAGAATCACCCGTTACGCGGGTTCTTGTTTGAGACATTTATTGTTGCTGAAATATTAAAGAAGAGATTTAACAACATCAAAACTCATAACCTCTACTATTTTCGTGATAACGTCGGCAACGAAGTAGATGTCTTAATGGATCTGGGAAGCGAAGTTATTCCTATTGAAATTAAATCAGGACAGACCATGAATGATGAGTTTTTTAAAGGCCTTAATTACTACCGCACATTAAATCCTACTGTCAAACAAAGTTGGCTGATTTATGGAGGAGACAAATATTATCAGGATGGAGGACATAAAATTTGTCCATATGATCAAATGAACAGGAAGATAGTAAAACTATAGATTTTAGTATCAATTTGTGAAACCAGTGTCTGCCATTTGCCATTCTTTCTTCTCCTCTGCGTTGAATCTGTTCTTTTCAGGCCTTTGCCACTGGATGTATATTGGATAACTCTTTTGAATGGGTTCGCTCAGCTTGCCATAAATCCACAGCATGTTGCGCGTTTAGCCAAAACTCCGGGCTGTTTCCGAAAAAACGAGATAGTCGCAAAGCCATTGAGAGGCTTACTGCCCTTCGCTCACGCAGCACTTCATTAATCGTCTGCCGCGAAACACCCAGAGCCTTCGCAAGAGACGGCACGTTCATGTTGTAGTCAGTCATGAAATCTTCACGCAGCATCTCGCCTGGATGCGTGGGTTGTCTTTTCCGTTTTCCGGTATTTGGAATGCTCATTACAATCTCCTATTAATGATAGTCAGTTATTTCAACATCATAAGCGTTATCATTTTCAAACCGAAAACAGATACGCCACTGATCATTTATGCTTATTGAATACTGTCCTTTGCGATCACCTCTGAGTGCGTGTAACCGATTATTCGGTGGAACCTTCAAATCAGAGAGAGATATGGCAAGGTCTACGTACTCTAAACGACGAACAGCCTTTCTTGCCAATTCCGGATGAAACTTTTTTGATTTACCGGTAAGGAAAATATCACGTGTATGTTTATCCGCGAAAGA
>JANLHC010000098.1 GCA_024654465.1 Candidatus Scalindua sp. | reverse complement strand
TTTTCAGTACCTTCAAAAGTGCTTGCGCGTTGTTCCTTTGCTCATCTTTTGCCGCATACAGCAAAGTCACCTTTTTACCTTTTCCTAAATCCATCAATTGTTTCAATAACTCTTCTTTTTCTTTCAATTCCTCATAGTAACGATTTTTAAACCCCTCCCACCGCTCCTCTTTATGAGCAAACCATTTCCGAAGGTCATTGCCAGGGGCAATCTCTTTCATCCAATAATCAATCCCGGCTTCTTCTTTTTTAAGACCCCGCGGCCAGAGACGATCTACCAAAACTCTTACGCCATCGTCTTTGTCCGGTTTTCCATAAACCCTTTTTGTTACAAACATTTGAGAATAACCCTTCTTTCATATCACTGATAATATTACCGTTATTTATGACAAGCAGGTTGTATTCGACATAATATCAAAATGCATTGTCACGCCGTTTTTTTTACGACATACGTGTCATATACCGATACTTTCATAAAAACTCCTTTCTTGATAATTTTCAAATCCGTTCAAACTGTTCCTTTGACGCCCCACATTCCGGGCAAACCCACTCTTCCGGTAAATCTTTAAAACGTGTGCCAGGACTTATCCCATGGTCAGGATCGCCGGTCTTTGGGTCATAGATATAACCACAAACGCTACACCTGTACTTTTCCATTTTCTCTATTCTCCTATTAACGATTCAAATATAAAATACAAATAACTATTTTGAAAACATCATCTTTCCACAGACTGTTACACTATCCATAACGAATTCAAAACTGAAATGCACGTAACATTTAGATCTGTAACCCTTATATGAGATAACCAAATATTTTAAGTCGCATATGCTTATTGAGAGGAGCCTTCACTAATTCTGTTTTTTCAGGATCAATACAAATACTTTCAGAACCGGTGTTATTTTTTTTAAACAGAAGCTTCTTCATAAGAAAAGGACATATTGTTGAGGTGAATACGATCGACATAATAATAGAAGAAAAGACCGTATCGTCGAATATTCCAACATCACGCCCTATGCCAGCTAAAATCAGAGTTCCTTCAAGCTTCATCGCCATTCCAAAACCAATAAGAAGACGATTTGTACCTTTCTCAATAGGACAGATACCACAAAACAGCTTTCCTAAGATAGCCGCACCTGTGATATTAAGACCCAGAAGTATAGCGTTCAGATTTAAAAAACTTTGTAAATCTACCTGTGCCCCGACTCTTAGAAAAAGTATCGGTACGAGAAGCGCGTAAAATGGCCTGATAAATGATTCAACGTTACGGTGTTCGTCTTCGTCAGAGTTCCTCAACCTTACATTGCGCAGAAACAAACCGGCAATAAATGCCCCTATTACCGTATGAAGCCCGATTGATCCGAACATAAATGCCATTAAAAGAGACAAAATTACAATAATAGGTATGTTCAGTCCCTCTGTTAACCTGTTTGTCAGGAAATTACCAAATCTCTCACCGTACTTAAATATAATTACTACAGCAGTTATCAGCAAAAAAATTGCGACGCCAAAGCTGACTGATATACCGATCAGAGACACACCGCCTTTAACAACAATCCCACTAACTATACCAAAGCTTAATATTACAATAATTTCAGTAAGAATCGTTGCGCCAACTATCACTCTTCCCTCTATAGTATGCATTATCTTTAACTCATTCAAGATTGCGAATAACAACCCGGTACTTGTACTGCAAAGAATAATCGATAAAAGTACCTTTGAACCTGTAGAGCTATCGGGGAGAAGGAAATGGCTTACGATAAGTCCCAGGCCGGCAGGAACAACCATACCACCTAAACACACAAGAACAGAGGACGGACCTACACGAAATATTGCCCTTAGATCTGTGTGAAGGCCGGCTGTTAAAAGAAGTACCAATGTTCCAAAGTAAGATAACATCTTCAGAAAAGGCATTGTCTTGAGAAACTCAAAATAATCGGAACCGGTAAGAAGATAAATATTACCCAGGATCATCCCCAGTATTAATTTTCCCACAACTCCGGGAAACCCCAACACCCTTGCTATCCATCCACCTAATTTTGCTACAATAAGGGTTATAACAACCGCAAGAATGATACTTTGGGTTGGGTCTGTATGCCAGATTTCCCATGTAGATTTCACCTCATCACCTTCTGTCAACACTTTAACAGATTCTTGCTGATCTGTCTCCTCACTGTCAATTGGATGCAAATTCGTTGATGATTTTTCTTCCTGTAAAAATGAGACACTTTCATCATCGGCATTGTTTCCCTGCTGTATATCAATACCCTTAGAAGTTTGTGCACCCTCTTCTTCTTGAACCAATGGATCTCTTTCACTGGAAGAATGTGTAGAGCGCATTACTGGAGAAGTGATAGTAAAGATCTCAATTTCTTTAACGTCCGAAAGC
>JANLHC010000020.1 GCA_024654465.1 Candidatus Scalindua sp. | reverse complement strand
CATTTTCAGAAATGAATTTCTGGTAGGTGAGCACGTCTTCCCTGCTTCCAATAATCAGGGGTACTTTTTGGTGAAGTTCTGTTGGTACAATATCCATGATATTTTCTTTGCCTGTAGTTGCCATCCCGCCGGCTTGTTCTACGACAAATGCCAACGGTGAAGCTTCATATAATAGACGCAATTTAGCTTTCGGTTTATTTGGATCTTTACGATCGGCAGGGTATAAGAATATACCACCGTATAACAGATTTCTGTGAAAATCAGCTACAAGAGAACCAATATAACGCAATGAATATGGCCTGCCTGTGGCAGAATCTTTTTCTTTGAGATAGTCTATGTATTTTCTAGTACCTTCATCCCAAAACTTGGAATTACCTTCATTCGCACTGTAAATTTTCCCCTTTGAAGGAGTTTTTATGTCAATATGGGATAAGATGAATTCTCCCACACTCGGGTCTAGAGTGTAACCGTTTACCCCCTGACCGGTTGTAAAAACCAGCATTGTGCTGGAGCCGTAAATTATGTAACCGGCAGCAACCTGATCAGATCCTTTTTGAAGACAGTCTTCGAGGGTTCCGTGGTCTCCTTCTGTCTTTTTGCGATGTATGGAAAAAATAGTTCCTATACTTACATTTGCATCAATGTTTGAAGAGCCGTCAAGTGGGTCAAAAAGCAGCACATAATTACCTTTAGGAAATTTGTCAGGAATATGCATCACTTCGTCACACTCTTCTGACGCCATTACGCAAAAATGTCCCCCATAATCCATAGCTTTAAATAATCTATCATTTGCATATTCATCCAGCTTCTTCACTTCCTCACCATGGATATTTTCTGTACCGGTGAGACCAAGTATATCTACAATGCCAGCTTTATTAACCTCTCTTGATATGATCTTTGCCGCATATATTAAGTCCATCAGCAATCCTGTCAGATTGCCCGTTGCCAGAGGAAATTTCCTTTCCTGCTCGATAATATGCCGTTGTACGCTCATTCCCTTTTGTCCCACTAAAACACCTCCTGAAAGTTTCGAGTTTTAATCATCCGCATATTTCTTTAGGAGAGAGCATGTGTTGAGGATTATGGTAAAGATTTCGGTTTCCTCTTAGCCGCCGGTCTCTTCTTAGTCACTACTTTTTCCTTTGCTGCCGGCTTCTTCTTAGCTGCTGTTTTCTCCTTTGTTATCGGTTTCTTCCTGGCCACTACTTTTTCCTTTACTGCCGGTTTATTAGAATCCTTTTCGTAGCTTTTAACAAAAAACTTTATGGCCTTTATTACATCATCCATATATACGTCCGTATCAACACAATAACCATAAGGTCTTTGATTCGGGACTGCGTATATTGCTTTTGGCATGGCAGCCATTAATCCTGTTCGCAATTCCTTTTCGCATGCGATAGCGACGACCCCCTGAACTTCTTTAGCCATGACTCTTTTGAGCGCAATCCTGCCGCCACTGGCCACTGCTATACTTATACCATACTCTTCTGACAATTCCAGCAGATCCTTTACCTTGCATTTACCACAGCGGATGCACTCGTTGATTTCGTGTTTAATATTTTGTTTGCACTTTGAATTTTGTATACAGTGTGGAAAAAGGAGCAGTAAACCTTCCGGCGGGCTTTTCTTCTTCCTCAGCCTGGTCATCAGATTGTTAAGCGAAACAAATTTTTTATCTATAACTTCCATTTTTATGTATATCTCCTTTATTCGAAGATTTATCAGTCTTTATTGAAATAAATAATTTTCTTTTAGATCGTGCCCTCTTGAAAATGCGGCAGCGCTCATCATTCGTTTACCTTCAGGTTTTACTTCTTTGATCCATATACTACCATTTCCTGTGGCAGTCTTAATACCCCGGCTTGAAATATCCATGATTGTTCCTGGCGCGATAACTGTTCCGTTATGAGAAGAATTATCTCTCTCTGTCTTTAGGATTATTATTCTCTCTTTTGAATTGTTCTTAATTAAAAAAGTATAAGCGGCGGGTTTCGGATTCATACCTCTTACAAAATCATGTATCTTTTCTTCTCCCTGGTTCCAGTCAATGAGACCGTCTTCTTTTTTGATTTTTGGTGCAAGAGAAACGAAACCTTCGTCTTGCTGTGTGTATTTTGCATTTCCCGTTTCAATTTGCATTAAGCTGTATAATAACGTCTCTGCACCAAGTTTGCTCAATCTAACTCCCAACTCACCAGCAGTTTCTTCAGGGCCAATTGTTAGTGATGTACGGACGATAACATCACCGGCATCCATTTTATTACTCATAATGATAGTGGTTATCCCTGTTTCTTTCTCTCCGTTGACGATTGCCCAATTAATGGGTGCTGCGCCCCGATACTTAGGCAGTAGTGAAGCATGGATGTTAACACACTTATATTTTGGTAAATTCAGTATTTTGTCAGAAATCTTTTGTCCGAAAGCAACAACCACTATAACATCGGGATTCAGTTTTTCAAGTTTTTCAATGGTCTGCTCGCTATTCACATTCTCCGGCTGCATTACCTGCAATCCCGCATCTAAAGCTATGTTCTTGACAGGAGGCGCTTCAGGTTTTCCTTTACGTCCTTTGGGTTTGTCTGTTTGCGTGAGAACAGCAGCAACATTATGTTTAGATTCGATTAAGCGCTTTAAACTGGGAACTGCAAATTCAGGCGTACCCATAAAAACTACATTCATTCTATATTTGATTGAGAACGGTTAAAAAAATTTAACTAACGCCGGCTTTGTTATTTTGATAAGAGAGTTCAAGCTCTTTTAGTTTCGATTGGTTGGCGATTGTACTTGCAGGAGTCATCTTTTCAATAAAAAGACAACCGTTTAAGTGGTCGATTTCATGCTGCCACGCACGACCCAATAAGCCTTCCGCTTCGATCTCAAGCTTCTCCCCTTTGAGGTTGTATGCAATGACCTTAACGTATTGTGACCGCATGATCTTTCCCATCACATCCGGAAATGACAAGCAGCCTTCTTCTTCTAAGGTTTCACCTCTTTCCTCACTGATATACGGGTTTATGAATACCCTTTCACCGGTTTTTTCACCAGTTACGTCTAAAACAATTAAACGTATTGACAACCCGACTTGTGGTGCTGCAAGACCGACTCCGCAGGCGTTATACATAGTTTCCAGCATCTCTTCGGCAATTTGGCAAATTTCATTGTTTATTTCTTCAATTGGTTTTGCCTTCTTTTTTAAGACCGGATTTGGGTAAATAGCTACTTCCATTTTATAACGATATTATTCAGGATTGAAAGCTTGAATTAATGAAATTTATCAAATTAGTATATAGTATTATTTCCGGAAAAAGCAAGGATTATTTGTTTTTTAGTTGACAACCGTAATTCAATATCATAAACTTATCCTTTTAATTACGAGTAGGTTAGATCAGATAGACAACAGAACATATAAGGAAAAGTTTAATGCCAACCAGAAAATCTGCAAAGAAAACTATAAGACAAGACTCCGTGCGTAGAATGAGAAATAGAAGTGACAAATCTGCGCTAAAAACTCAAATAAAGAAATTTGTTACTGCCATCAAAGGCCATGATTTTGATGAGGCGGGGAAGCACCTGTCACTAGCGACAAAAAAACTTGATAAAATTGCAGCTAAAAATATCATACACAAGAAAACAGCATCAAGAAAAAAATCTCGCTTAGCCAGGTTTCTTAATAAACAAAAGGCCTCTGCATAATAAACGGTCCTGGAGTTTTTGAACCTGTTTCTAAATATCACACACAAGGCCATTTAAATGTGCTTCTATACATTTCGGCAAGTCCAGTAAGTGATATCCACCTTCCAGGCAGGAGACAATTCTACCTTCACAACAATCATTAGCAATATTTTGTGTCAGTTTTGTTAATGCATTGAAATCAGAAGCTTCCAAGCTTAGACCGCCTATGGGGTCTAAACGATACGCATCGAAACCGGAAGATATCAACACAAATTGCGGATTGAAGCTTTTAATTCTTTTCTTCAATATATCATCAAAAATCTTTAAATATTCCTGGGGTTCTGTGTCATAAGACAAAGGTACATTTATTGTAAAGCCGGAACCACTGCCTTTTCCTGTTTCTTCTTTTGCACCTGTTCCCGGATAAAAGGGATATTTATGCATGGAGAAATATAATACCGAGGGATCGTCATAAAAGGTATCTTGTGTTCCATTACCATGGTGCACGTCCCAGTCAATTATTGCAATTCTATCAAGGTTGTATTCTGTTTGAATATACTTTGCCGCAATTGCAACATTATTAAATAGGCAGAAGCCCATAGCTTTTGTCGGAGTAGCGTGATGGCCCGGAGGACGTACTAAACAAAACGCATTGTTTGCCTTTTTGTCCATTACTAAATCAATGGCGGTGAGGAGTGCGCCTGATGCGTATAGGGCGGCTTCATATGAGTCAGGAGAAACATAGGTATCCGGGTCTAAATATCCACCTCCTGTTTCGGTGATTTCAGCAACTTCTTCTATTTGACTTATGGTGTGAACAGTAGATATTTCTTCTTTAGTAGCAGCTCTTGGTTTCTTAATATCCAGTTTCTGCCAGATACTTGTCGAACGGAGGTGTTCAATAGTATTTATTATCCTTGTCGCATTTTCAGGATGGTTGGCCCCTGTATCGTGTTTCAAATAAATTTCATCGTAAATAACAGCTGTCATGGTAAATTTATAGATAATATCAAAGAGGTATTAACCGATTCATATTTATACTGGAATCTGTACGTTTGTTATGTTAAATAATTCTCTTTGCTAAATCAAATCAATTATAACTAAAGGAATCTCAGGTAAATGAAAAAAAAAGAGGCTATTTCAGACCACGAATTATTAGTTTTGATACACAAAAGTATCGACATAGATAAGCTGAAAGAACAGGATAAGGCAATAACAAAGAAGAGAGTTGACAAGCTCTTTCAGGAGTTGAAGGATCATGTAAAAAAGGATGATCCGGCTATTTCTGAAAAAGAGATAGCAGGCACTTCAAGTATAAAGAAGGAAGCTGATTTAATAGTAGTAAATGTTGATGGCGCATCAAGAGGGAATCCTGGAGAATCAGGGATTGGAGTCGCTGTATTTGACAAAGATTCAAATTTGATAAACGAAGCCTGTGACTACCTTGGTGTGGCAACGAACAATATCGCAGAATATAAGGCACTAATTCTCGGTGTAAAATTGGCCACAAAACATAATGCGAAAAAGATATTGTTTAAATCTGATAGTGAACTTATGGTAAAGCAGATAAAGGGTGAGTACAAAGTTAAAAATGCACAGCTTAAGCTTCTTTATACTGAGGTGCAAAGTCTGCTTAAAAAGCTGCC